>NZ_JBVJIJ010000020.1:0-47976 GCF_055586325.1 Dactylosporangium sp. NPDC051087
ATCGAATTGCCGGCAAGGGTCTCCTCGCAGAACCGGGCGACCGGATCGAGAAGGTCCAACTGCTGCGAAGCCCTACCCAACGCCACCCACGCATATTACCTGAAATAGACATAAAACGATGGTCTGGCCCTCCGGGCCAGACCATCGTTAACACCAGTCACCTAGGACGTGTCCTGCCGATCATGGGAGCCACATGACGGCAGCGATGAGGACCAGGGTGGCGCGGTAGAGGCTGGCGCGTTTGGCGTCGCGGGTAGCGAGGTCGCGCCACTGCTTGAACCGATTGAAGCGGCGTTCCACGACGTTGCGCTGTTTGCAGAGGACCTTGTCGAAGTCCGGTGGTCGTCCGCCGTTGCTGCCCTTGGCCGCGCGGCGGGCGATCTGGTCCTTGCGTTGCGGGATGGTGTGCCGGAACCCTCGGCGGCGCAACGCAGCACGGGTCGAGTCGTGGTGTAGCCCTTGTCGGCCAGGCGCATGTCCGGGACGCTTCCGAAGTGCGCCCGGACCGGGTTGGTTGACACGGATCGCGTCCAGCAGCCGCAGCGGTTGCGGGTTGTCGCGGCCTGACCCGATGTGCAGGATCGACAACGGCCGACCATACCCGTCGACCGCGATATGAATCTTCGTGCTCAGTCCACCCCGGGACCGGCCGATCGCCTCACCGTCCTGCGCACCGACCGTCGCACCGGCGGCGGCCAAGCCAACGGATCCCCTTTTCCGAGCCCCGGCCGCGTGCTGATGCGGCTCGGACCACCGAGATCACCCAGTCCATCGGCGCCCCGTCGTCGCGGATCTGCGCCACAGCAAGGATCCGATCCCAGGTGCCGTCCGCGGTCCACCGCCGCAACCGTTCACGGCACGTCCACCCCGGCCCGTACCGTTCCGGCAGATCCCGCCACCTGCCCGAACGCTACCCAGCCTCCGGCACCAACGGCGCGATCACCGCCTACCTGACCACCAGCGGGGGCAGACAGGCCCACCTGCAGCCACCGCGCCGGCAACCAGTCGCCCCGCGCCGTGGAACCTCACGACGATGGATCTCCGACGGGCTGCCCGGCTCGACCCACGACCTGCCCTGACCGACGCCGCCAAGACTTTTGTGGGGGACGGACTTTCCAGCGTCCGGTCGGTCCCAGCGGCCACGGGCAGCCGGTGCGGCAGCTCGTGATGGACCTGTCCCCATGGCCCGCACCCGATCCACTCGGTGAACCGGCGATGCACCGCCCGCGGGTCCTCCGGCGCCAACGTCTGGATCGTGCCCGAGGCCACAACGTCAGGTCACGTCCACGGATGCGGCGTGGGCGGTGATCACGCTGCCGGCGTTACTGGGCCGCAGCGCGGTCGACGCACCCGGTCCGGGTACGCCACGCAAACGGCCGGAGGGGCTGATCGCTGGCAGGGCTACGCCCACGACTCCACGCGCCGGTGTTGCGTCGCCGCGGCATTCGTCGAATCACTCCTGAACGCGGTGACCAGATCGCCCGCCGGGCCGCCAAGGGCAGCCGCGGCGGGCGAGCACCGAACTTCGACAAGGTCCTCCACCGGCAGCGCAACGTGGTGAACGCCGGCGCGGCCTGGCAACCCGTTACGCCAAAAGAAGCCGCGAGCCACCACCCTGATCTCGCCCGACGCCCACCGCGGCCTCGTCAACGCCAGCGGTGCCGCGCTGTCAGTTGTCAGGCGTACGAGGCGTCGTCGAGGCCGCTCAGGGTCGGGTCGTGGTGCAGGGTGCCGACGTCGTACATGGAGGCCATCCAGTGGTGGAAGTTGTCGCCGCGGTCGCGTAGGAGGGTGTACAGCCGGCGTAGCAGGCGGGAGCGCACCGGCTCCAGGGACGGCAGGTCGTACACGTTGGTCAGTTCGTCGGGGTCGAGGTGCAGGTCGTAGAGCTCGTTGGTGGAGTCGGGGTTGACGACGAGTTTGTAGCGTTCGTCGCGCAGCATGCGTTGCGGGTACGGGAAGTGGTGGCCGTGGAACTCGGCGACGACGTCCGGTGCCCAGTCCGGGGTGCCGCCGCGGACGAGCGGCAGCAGGCTGCGTGAGTCGACCGCGCCGGTGGAGGGGACGCCGGCGAGGTCGAGGATGGTGGCGGTGCAGTCGGTGAGGCTGACGAACTCGTCGCGGACCTGGCCGGCGGGCGCGCCCGGCACCCTGACGATGCCGGGTGTGCGGTAGATGTCCTCGTACATCGCCGGGCCCTTGTCGTGCAGGCGGTGCGAGCCGGTGAACTCGCCGTGGTCGCAGGTGAAGAAGACCGACGTGTCGTCGCGCAGGCCGAGCTCGTCCAGCACCGCGAGGACCCGGCCGATCTGCTGGTCGATGAGGGTGACGTATCCCCAGTAGACGGCGATGAGCTTGCGGGTCACCTCCAGCGGCATGGTGTCGAACGTCCAGTGTGCGCTGTAGTTGCGCTGCACCGGGGGCTTGCCCTGGAAGGTTTCCGCGATCGACGCGGGAAGCTCCACATCGGACGGGTCGACGAGGTCGAAGTACTCGTCGGGGACGATGTAGGGCAGGTGCGGGCCGAAGAAGTGCAGCGCCTGGAAGAACGGCCGGCCGGAGGTGGCGTGGCCGCGCAGCATCTCGATGGTCCGGGTGGCGAGGTAGTGCTCGAACGTGGCCTCGACCGGCTGGTGCAGCCGCGCGGCGAGGAGGTTGCCGGGCCCGCCGTTGGGCAGCGTCCCGCGCACGTGGTCGCTGATCCGGTACGGCGGCAGCCCGTGCTCCGAAAGGTAGGCCAGGTAGTCGGGGTGCTCGACGGGGTTGTGCCAGCCCGGCAGGTGCACCCCGTCGAAGCCGTAGTCCGCGGGGGTCTTCGAGGTGCCGGCGTGCCACTTGCCGACGAGGCCGCAGTCGTACCCGTGGGCCCGCAACGCCTGCGGGAACGTGAACGTGCCGTCGGGCAGGTCCTCGCTGTAGCCGACGTTGCGCTCCTGGTTGGCGAGGAGCTTGTGGCGGAACGGCGCCTGCCCGGTGAGCAGGCTCGCCCGGGCCGGGGTGCAGATGGCCGTCGGCGTGTACCACCGGTCGAAGCGGGTCCCGGTCCGGGCGAGCTCGTCCAGCGCCGGGGTCCGCGCGAGCGGGTTGCCGTAGGCGCCGAGCGTGTCCACCCGGTGCTGGTCGGTCATGAGGAACAGGATGTTGCGGGTCACTTGGCGGCCGCCGCCCCGGTCCACAGGTCGCCGAGGTAGTAGGTCTTCGGGTCGACGGGTTCCTTGAGCTTGCCGGCGCCGACGAAGAAGTCGCCCATGCCGGTCAGCCACTTCGCCACGGTGCCGTCCTTGGTGGCGGCGTCGAGCTCCTGGGTGGTCAGCGCCCTGCTGTTGGCCGCGTCGGCCTTCACAGCGTCGACCTGCTGTTTGAGCATCTCCGCCGTGGCGGCGGCCGTCTCGTCGGGGTGGGCGGCGCGGTAGTCGGTCGCCTCGCGCAGCACCTGCAGGACCTTGGTGACGGCGGCGGACTTCTCGGCGACGACCTTGTTGCCGGCGACGAACGCGTTGGGGAACGACACCTTGGCGGTGAAGTCGTCGTTCTTGGCGAGCTCGACGAGGCCGGGGACGGTCTTCTTGATGGTGGAGATCGCCGGGTACCAGAAGCCCGCCGCGTCGATCTGCTTGGAGGAGAACGCGGACACGAGCGTGGACGCGTCGAGCGGGACCCGCTGGATGTCCTTGTTCGTCATCCCGGCCGCCTGCAGGGCCAGGGTGAGGATCATGTCGCCGGAGGTACCTTCGGGGACGCCGACCTTCTTCCCGCGCAGCTGCTCGATCGAGGTGATGCCGGGCTGGGCGATGACCCGGTCGGCGGCACCGAGCGTGTTGATGGCGATGATCTTCGCCTGGCCGGAGGCGGGCAGCCAGAAGGCGCCGGGCCCGATGTAGCCGAAGTCGAGGTCGCCGGACTGCAGCGCCTGCACCTGCACCGGGCCGTTGGTGAAGACCTTCACGGTGGCGTCGATGCCGTGCTTCTTCCACAGGCCCTGCTTGCCGGCGACGGCGAGGAGGCTGGTGCCGTTGTAGTCGCCGATGTACCCGAAGGTCACCTTGGTCGGTTCGCCGGGGCCGGCCGGTTCGCCGGCGGAGCCGCAGCCGGCGACGCCGATCAGCGTGGCGGCCGCCAGTACCGTGGCGAAACTGCGACGGGAGATCATGAGGAGTTCCTCTCGGGGGACGGCTGGTGGTGGACCGCGCTCCACACGCGGTTGCGCAGCCGGGCGAAGTCCGGGCCGAGCCGGATCTCCTCGGTGCGCGGTGAGGGCAGGTCGACGTCGACGATCTCGACGATGCGGCCGGGGTTCGCGGCCATGACGACGACCCGGTTGGCGAGGAACACCGCCTCGTCGACGTCGTGGGTGATGAACATGACGGTGCGCCGGTCGCGGCTCCACGTCTGCAGGAGCTGCTCCTGCAGCCGCACCCGGGTGAGCGCGTCGAGGGCGCCGAACGGCTCGTCCATCAGCAGGATCGACGGGTCGACGGCGTAGGCGCGGGCGATGGCGCAGCGCTGCTTCATCCCGCCGGACAGGGTCTTCGGCAGCGCGTCGGCGAACTGGGTCAGTCCGACCATCTCGATGAAGTGCTCGGCGCGGCGGCGGCGTTCGGCCTTCGGTACACCGGCGGTCCGCAGCCCGAACTCGACGTTCTTGCGCACGGTCAGCCACGGGAAGAGGGCGAACTGCTGGAAGATGACGCCCCGGTCGGGCCCGGGCCCGGTGACGGGTTTCCCGCCGACGAGCGCCTGCCCGCCGGTCGGGTGGTCGAGGCCGGCGACGATGTTCAGCAGGGTGCTCTTGCCGCAGCCGGACGGGCCGACGATGGTGACGAACTCGTTGTCGGCGACGTCGAGGGACACCCCGCCGAGCGCGACGAAGTCCTTGCCCCGCAACGGGTAGGTGCGCTCGACGTCCTGGATGGAGATGCGGGCGTTCACCGGCGCTCCTGCCAGGCGGTGGCGCGCCGCTCGACGAGCAGCAGCAGCCGGTCCATCAGCAGGCCGAGGACGCCGATGCTGATCAGCCCGACGAAGATGGTCGGCAGGTCGTAGTACAGCTGGGCGCTCTGCATGCGGTAGCCGAGTCCCTCCTGGGCGGCGATGAGCTCGGCGGCGACGAGGGTGGCCCAGGACGAGCCGAGCCCGACGCGCATGCCGACGAGGATGAACGGGGTGGAGGCGGGCACGACGACCCTGGCGAAGATGACCCGGGTGGGCGCGCCGAGGACCCGCGCGGCGTTGATGAGGGTCCGGTCGACGCCGACGACGCCTTGGAACGTGGCGATGACGCAGGCGAGGAACGCGGCGAGGAGGATGACGAACAGCTTCGGGGTCTCGCCGATGCCCATCAGCACGATCGCGAGGGGAATGATGGCCAGGGGCGGGATGGTGCGGAAGAACTGCACCCACGGCTCGATCAGCCCGCGGGCCACGGTGTACCAGCCCATGAGGAAGCCGACGGGCACCGCGAGCCCGGTGCCGAGCGCGAAGCCGATCAGCACCCGGCGGAGGCTGGCGAGGACGTCGGCGCCGAGGGTGCCGTCGCCGAGCAGCTCGAAGGCCTTGCCGAGCACCGCCGGCGGCGCGGGCACCGTCGGGTCGGTCGTCGCGTAGATCCACCAGGCCGCGGCCCCGGCGGCCGCCGAGGCGGCGTTGAGCGACCACTTCAGGGCCGTCCGCCTGGTCCTGGGCGTGGCTTTCGCCGGTGCGGCACCGTCGACGCTCATCGGCGTCCCGGTCTGGTCATGGTGGCTCCTCGGTTTCGGGCACGGTGCGGCACCGTCCACAGGGGACGGCCGGGCGGCGGGATCGGGGTCAGTGGTAGCCGGCGAGCAGCGGGGTCTGGCGGTAGAGGGCGGCGATCGCGCCGAGCGCCCCGTCGTCGTCGCCGAGCCTGGCCGCCCTGATGTGTGTCCCGGCGCCGACCAGCGCGCCGACGGCGGCGCCGATCCGCTCGACGACGCCCGGGTGACATCGGATCAGCGGCCCGCCGACGACGATCTGCGCGGGGTCGAGCACGAGCGCCGCCGCGGCGAGTATCCGGCCGGCGGCGTCCGCGGCCTCGTCGAGCACCGCGACCGCGACCGGCTCGCCGCGCCGCAGCGCCGCGCCGAGGTCGTCGAGGGAGCGCACGTCCAGGCCGCCGCGGCGGCACGCGCGCAGCACCGCCGGGACCGACGCGACGGTCTCCAGGCAGCCCCGGCGGCCGCAGCGGCAGTCGTCCGCGGCGGTGCCGGTGGCCGCCGGGACGTGCCCGAACTCGCCGGCGACCCCGTGCCCGCCGGCGACCAGGCGCCCGCCGACGACGAGCCCGCCCCCGATGCCGTCGGCGAGTCTGATGTACAGCACGTCGTGCAGGTCCGGCCCGTCCGTGATGGCCTCGGCCAGCGCGGCGAACCTCGTGTTGTTGTCGGCGATGACCGGCGCCCCGAAGCGCTCCCGGAACGCCTGCGCGACCGCGGGCTCGGCCGGCCAGGGGCCGGCGACGCCGACGCCGATCCCCTGCAGCGCCCGGAAGCTGACCCCGGACCGGGCGCCGACCCGGTCGATGAGGGCGAACGCGATCCCGATCCGCTCCGGCCAGCCGGTGTCGGGCCCGTAGGCCGCGTGCCCGTCCGCCATCACCTCGTGGGCCGCGTCGGCGACGGCGATCCGGACCCTGGTGTGGCCCAGGTCGACGCCGAGGAACTGCCCTGAGGACGGGTCGAGCGTCAGCAGCTCCGCCGGCCGGCCGCTGCCCGCCCGCAGGGCCGCGTCGGTGTCGGTGACCACGACCGCGCCCCGGGACAGCAGGTCGCCGGTGATCTCCGACAGCGTCGTGCGGGACAGGCCGACCTTCGCGGCGAGCTGCCCGCGGCTGAGGGCGCCGTGCTCGCGCAGGACACGCAGGACGCGCTCCTCATGCGTGCGCCTGACCAGCGCGTGGACACCCTCAACGGTCACGCTCGACACGGTAGGACGGACCGAATTTTTCCGTCAACCCTCCGACAGAATGTTCCCCAGTAATGTAATGGGAAATACAGGAATTTAGGCTGGGGTGGTGACCTTCGAGGCGCTGGTGGGGCCGCTGCGTGGCGAGCTTCTCGCCCACTGCTACCGCATGCTGGGCTCGCTGCACGACGCCGAGGACGCGGTGCAGGAGACCTACCTGCGAGGTTGGAAGGCTTTCGACCGGCTCGAGGACCCCGCCGGGGTGCGGCCGTGGCTGTACCGGATCGCCACCAACCGCTGCCTGACCATGCCCGCCCGCCGCGAGCCGCCCGCCGCGGACCCCGCCACCGGTGAGCCCCTGTGGCTGCAGCCGATGCCGGACGCGCTGACCGGGATCTCGGTGGAGCTCGCGTTCGTGGCCGCGCTGCAGCACCTCGGGCCCGTCCCGCGGGCCGCGCTGCTGCTCCGCGAGGTCCTCGGCTTCTCCGCCGCGGAGACGGCCGGCCTGCTCGGCACCACGGTCGCCGCCGTCAACAGCACCGTCCAGCGGGCCCGCAGAATCCTGCCGGCGCCCTCGCCCTCCCCCACCCCGGACGTCGCGGCCGCCGCCGGCGCCTACCGGGCCGCGTGGGAGGCCGGCGACGTGGACGCCATCGTCGGGATGCTGGCCGGCGACGCGAAGTACTCGATGCCGCCGCTGCCCGAGGTGTACCGCGGCGCCGCGGCCATCCGCACGTTCCTCCTCGACGGTCCCGCCCCGCACCGGTGGCGGTTCCTGCCGACCAGGGCCAACGGGCGGCCGGCGTTCGGCACGTACCTGCTCGACGGTGCCGCGTTCCGGGCCGCCAGCATCGACCTGGTGACCTTCGCCGGCGGGCGGGTGAGCGAGGTGGTGTCGTTCCTGGACCCGGCACTGTTCCCGTTCTTCGACCTGCCCGATTCTCTGCCGGTGCGATGAGTTCCGCCCTTCCGCGGGGTTGTATCGGTGACAGGTACACCAGCGGAAAGGACAACGGCATGCTGCTCGCAGGCAGGAACGCGATCATCTACGGCGGCGGAGGGTCGGTCGGCGGCGCCATCGCCCGGGCGTTCGGCAGGGCGGGAGCCAGGGTCTTCCTCACCGGCCGGACCCTGGCCACGCTGGACGCGGTCGCCGGAGACGTCCGCGCGGCGGGCGGGGCGGCGGACACCGCGGTCGTCGACGCCCTCGACGAGCAGGCTGTCGACGGGCACGCCGCGACCGTCGTCGCCACCGCCGGCCGGATCGACATCGCCGTCAACGTCATCGCCGACGCGGACGTGCAGGGCACCCCGATGCTCGACATGACGGTCGAGGACTACCTGGCCCCCGTCGTGCAGTCGGTCCGCTCGAAGTTCATCACGTCCCGCGCCACCGCCCGCCACATGGTCCGCGACGGCGGTGGCGGGGTCCTGCTGTTCTTCGGCGGCTCCGGCGAGCCCCCGCGCGACTTCCACCTCGGCGGCCTGCAGGCCGGCTTCGAGGCCGTCGAGCACCTGCGCCGCCAGCTCGCCGTCGAGCTCGGCCCGCACGGCGTGCGCGTCCTCACCCTCCGCACCGGTGGCCTGCCCGACTCCATCCCGGCCGGCTCCCCCGCCCGCGCGGACATCGAGCGGTCCATCACCGGCCAGACCCTCCTGGGCCGCGCCGCCACCCTGGAGGACACCGGCAACCTCGCCGTCTTCGCCGCCTCCGACCTGGCCCGCTCCATGACCGGCACCGCGCTCAACATGAGCTGCGGCAGCATGCTCGACTGACGGACGCGAGGGTCAGGCCTGGGTCAGGCCGGGGTGCGGCGGAGGCGGCGGGCCGAGGTGAGGCTGATCGCGGCGGCGAGGACGCCCGCGGTGACGTAGCTGAGGGTCCACGGTTGCACGTGGGCGGACGCGCCCACGGCGGCGTAGAACAGCAGCAGCGCCGACGCGAGGCCGAACGGGAGCGCGACCGCAAGGCCGAGCGCGGGACGCGCCGGGGTCCAGGCGGGGGTGCCGAGCGCGGTCCGGCGGCGGGCCGCGGCGAGGGCGACGAGCATGGCGACGCCCACGACCGCCACGACCGCGAAGGGGAAGCGGGCGCCGCCGGCCGGGACCGCGTCGATGGTGGTGCGGTAGTAGCCGGCGCAGTCCGCCGCGGACCCGGCCGGGATCCAGGGCCGCTCGCACATGCCCGGGCGGCTGCCGAACTGGTCGGTGGCGACCAGCAGCCGGGCGAAGGGGTGGCCCAGGAGCCAGGTGACGATGCCGCTGGTGCCATACCAGGCGAGGGCCGCCCCGGCCACGGCCCAGACGCCGACGGCGACCCGGCGCAGGGCGGCCAGGGTGCCGGCCGGACCCGGCGGGACCTGCCGGGCGACGGTGGCGGCGGGGCCGAACCGGGCGACCGCCTCGCGCTCGGCGGCGCCCCGGTCGAGGCCGCGGGCGATGCCGTCCTCCGTCGCGGCGAGCAGATGGCTCTCCGCCTCGGCGAGCAGGCGGCGGCCCGCGGCACCCGTGCCCGAGAGCCGGTCGAACATCTCGTCGAGATACTCCTCGACCGGGGAGGTCATGCCGTCACCGGACCCGCGGCCGGGCCCAGCACGGACTGGACGCCGGCGACGAAGGTGCCCCACTCGCTCTGCTTCGCGACGCGGGCCTGGCGGCCGTCGCTGGTCAGCGCATAGACACGGCGGCGGCGCGGGACCGCGTGCTCCCAGTGGCTGACGACGAGACCGTCGCGCTCCAGCCGGTGCAGCGCCGGATAGACGGTGCCCTCCGGCAGGTCGAACGCGCCCCGCGACCGCTCGCGCAGCGCGGCGATCAGCGCATAGCCGTGCACGGGGCCGGCGTCGGCCAGCACGGTCAGCAACAGCAGGTCAAGGTGCCCCCGGACATCCATGCCTAGACACGCTAGGTATAATATCGGCAGATGTCAACGGCCGGCCGCCTGGCCCTGCCACTCCCGGGCGAGCAGCTCGAAGGAGCGGACCCGGTCGGCGTGGTCGTGCGTGATGGTGGTGACCAGGAGCTCGTCGGCGCCGGTGACCCGCCGCAGCGTGTCCAGCCGCTCGGCCACCGACGCCGGGTCGCCGACGAACTGCGTGTCGAGGCGGTCCTGCACGAGGGCCTGGTCGTCGCCGGACCAGGGCAGCGCCGCCGCCTCGGCCGGGGTCGGGAAGGGGATCGCCCCCGCGCCGGTGCGGATGCTGCGCACCCAGTGCCGGTAGGGCGCCGCCAGCGCGGTGGCCGCCGAGGCGGTGGGCGCGACGACCACGTCGGCGGAGACCAGGACGTACGGCCGGTCCAGGACCTCCGACGGGCGGAACGCCGCGCGGTACGCCGCCACCGCCTCCAGCACGCTCGCGGGCGCCACATGGTAGTTCGCCGCGAACGGCAGGCCCCGCTCCCCCGCCACCCGGGCGCTCTGCCCGGCGCTGGAGCCGAGGATCCACAGCTCGACCTTCGCCCCCTCGCCGGGGGTGGCGTGCACGTCGAGGCCGTCGCGCGTGTACGACCCGGCGATGAGCGCCCGGATGTCGTCCACGATGTCGGCGAAGTCCGGTGACTGCGCCTCCGGCTGCTGCAGCAGCTGCGCGAACAGGGCGAACCTCGGCTGCCCGACGATGCCGGAGAAGTCGAAGGGCGGCGGGATGAGCAGCCCGTCGACGACCCGGGCGGGCTGCGGCGGAGGCGGCTGGGCGGGCGGCGCGGACAGCGCGGCGAGCGCCTCGGTGCGGCGCTGACCGGAGCGGCCGAGGCCGAGGTCCAGCCGGCCGGGGTGGACGGCGTCGACGACCCCGAACTGCTCCACGACGGACAGTGCGGTCTGGTGGCCGACCTGCACCGCGCCGGACCCGACCCGGATCCGGTCGGTGGCGGCGGCGATGAGGCCGATGAGCACGGCCGGTGCGGCGCTGGCGACGCCGGGCGCGAAGTGGTGCTCGGCGACCCAGTAGCGCTGGTACCCGAACGACTCGGCGCGCCGGGCGAGGTCGATGGTGTTGCGCAGCGCGGCACCGGCGTCGCTGCCGGAGCTGATCGGGGCGAGGTCGAGGACGGACAGGGGAACGGTCATGACGGCACCGCCAGGGAGGGGAACGGACGGCTGGGGATCTCGCGGCGCAGGACCGGCGCGACCTCGGCCTGGAAGAGCTCCAGGGAGCCGCGGTGCTGCTTGTCCGTCAGCCCGTCGGCGTCGGCCTGCACGTGCATGACCTCGTGGCCGAGCCGCTCGTGGTACCGGTGCACCTTGTCGATGATCTGCTGCGGGCTGCCGACGAGGATGGAGCTGCGCGCTATGGCGTCCTCCAGGGTGTGGAAGACGGGTTCGACGCCGACGCGTTTGAACAGTTCCAGGCGCTTGTTGAAGATCGGCCGGTACACGTCGATCGCGTCCTGGGACCGTTCGGCCACGTACGTCCCGGCGGAGCCCGCGCCGACGAGCGCCCTGGCCGGGTCGTGGCCGTGGAAGGCGAGCCGCTCCCGGTAGTGGGCGACCAGCTCGGCGTAGGGCTCGACGGGGTTGGTGACGTTGGCGGAGAAGAGCGGGTCGCCGTGCAGGGCGGCCAGCTCGACGGAGGCCTTGCTGGTGGCGCTGCCGTGCCAGATGCGGATGTCCGGCTGCAGCGGCCGGGGCCACGCCTCGGCCTCGTCCAGCGACGGGCGGAACCGCCCGGACCAGGTGACCTTGTCCTCCCGCCACAGCCGGGTGAACAGCTCGTAGCCCTCCCGGTTGCGGTCCCACTGGTCGTCGGCGGTGACGTGGAAGAGCTTCGCCTGCGCGGCGCCGTTGCCCTTGCCGACGATCAGCTCGAGGCGACCACCGGACAGGTTGTCCAACGTGGAGTAGTCCTCGAAGGCGCGGACCGGGTCGAGCAGGCTCAGTGTCGTCACGGCGGTGAAGAGCCGGATGGCGCTGGTGCGGGCGGCGATGTGGCTGAGCACGACGGGCGGCGACGAGGAGATGAACGGCCGCTCGTGGCGTTCGCCGACGCCGAACCCGTCGAAGCCGAGCTGCTCGGCGAGGACCGCGTTGTCCACGACCTCCCGCAGCCGCTCACGGGCCGGTTTCGCGCCGTCGGTGACGATCAGGGTGATGGCGAGGAACTTCATTGGCGCAGCACTCCTTCGGCGAACGTGTACGCCTCTTCCAGGTGCGGGTAGCCGGAGAGGATGAACTCCTCGATCCCGGCGGAGCGGTATTCGTCGATGCGGGCGGCGACCTCGGCGTGACTGCCGACGAGGGCGGTGCCGGCGCCGCCGCGGACCAGGCCGATGCCGGCCCACAGGTTGGGGGCGACGACGAGCCGGTCGCGGTCGCCGCCGTGCAGGTCGAGCATCCGCCGCTGGCCGACGGAGTCGAGGCCGCGCAGGCTCGCCTGCCGCTCGCGGACGGTCTCCTCCGACAGGCCGGCGATGAGCCGGTCTGCGGCCGACCAGGCCAGGTCGGCGGTGTCCCGGGTGATGACGTGCAGGCGGATGCCGAAGCGGACGGGCCGGTCGGCGACGGCCCGCACCGCCGCGATCTTCTCCGCCACCGAGTCGACGGGTTCACCCCAGGTGAGGTGGACGTCGGCGTGCCGGGCGGCGAGCTTGATCGCGGCCGGGGACGACCCGCCGAGGTACACCGTCGGTGCGGTCGCCGGCGGCTCGCGCAGCAGGCCGCCCTCGATGTCGTAGTGCGGGCCGTGGTGGTCGAACCGCGCGCCGGTCCAGGCGGCGCGGACGACGTCGAGGAACTCGCCGGCCCGCTCGTACCGCGCGTCGTGGTCCAGCGGGTCGCCGTAGCCGCGCTGCTCGGCGGCGCTGCTGCCGATGACGACGTTGAGCAGCAGCCGCCCTTCCGACAGCCGCTGGAACGTGGCCGCCATCTGCGCGGCGAGGACCGGGGTGATGAGCCCGGGCCGGAACGCGACGAGGAACTTCAGCCGCCGGGTCGCGGCGATCAGCGCGGCGGTGGTCAGCCACGCGTCCTCGCAGTGCACGCCGGTCGGGGTGAGGACGCCGGCGTAGCCGAGCTGGTCGGCGGCGCGGGCGATCTGCGTCAGGTAGTCCAGGGTCGGCGGGCGGTGCGTCGCGGAGCGCGGCAGCGGGGCGGTGTCCCGGGCGCCGATGATGCCGCCGTGGGTGCCGGCGCCGACGGCGTGGTCGTCGCCGCCGGTCGGCAGGAACCAGTGGAAGACGGGGTCACTCATGCTGGAGGCCGAGGTGGCCGCGCAGGGTCGTGGTGGTGTACTCGGTGCGCAGGACGCCGCGTTCCTGCAGCAGCGGCACGACCTGGTCGACGAACTCGTCGAGGCCGCCGGGCACGATGTGCGGCACGAGGATGAACCCGTCGGCGGCGTCGCTCTGCACGAACTCGTCGATGGTCGCCGCGACGGTGGCCGGGGTGCCGATGAAGGTCTGCCGGCCGGTGACCTCGATGATGAGGTCGCGGATGCCGAGCCCCTTCTCCTCGCTGAGTGCCCGCCACTGCCGGGCGGTGGCGAGGGGGTCGTCGAAGAGGCGGGCGCGGCCCTTGATGATGGAGTCGTCCTGCAGGACCGGGTCGAAGACGGGCAGCGGGCCGTCGGGGTCGTGGTCGCTGAGGTCCTTGTTCCACAGCTGCTCCAGCAGCAGGATCGCGGTCTGCGGGCTGACCTGCTGGCGGCGCACGACCCGTGCCTTCTCGTCCGCGTCGGCCGGCGAGGAGCCGAGCACGAACGTGCTGGCGGGCAGGATCTTCAGCTCGTCGGGGTGCCGGCCGTGGCGGGCCATCCGCCCTTTGACGTCGGCGTAGAACGCTTTGCCCGCCTCCAGGGTGCCGTGCCGGGAGAAGATGGCGTCGGCGTCGCGGGCGGCGAACTCGCGCCCTGGGCCGGAGTCGCCGGCCTGGATGATGAGCGGCCGCCCCTGCGGCGACCGCGGCACGGTGAAGTGGCCCTCGATGCCGACGTGTTGTCCACTGTGGACGAATGCGCCGGGGTCGCCGGTACGCGCGAAGACCCCCGCGACGGGATCCGCGACGACCTCCCCGGCGGGCCACGTGTCCCACAGCTCGCGGGCGGTGTGCAGCACCTCGGCGGCGCGGGTGTAGCGGTCGGCGCGGTCGAGGTAGCCGCCGCGGCGGAAGTTCTCGCCGGTGAAGGCGTCCGAGGAGGTGACGACGTTCCAGCCGGCCCGGCCGCCCGACAGGTGGTCCAGCGAGGCGAGCTTGCGGGCCAGCTCGTACGGCTCGTTGAAGGTGGCGTTGACGGTGCCGGTCAGCCCCAGGTGGGTGGTGACGGCGGCGAGCCCCGCGAGGACGGTGAGCGCGTCGGGTCGCCCGACGACGTCGAGGTCGTGGATGCGGCCGCGCTGCTCGCGCAGCCGGAGCCCTTCGGCGAGGAAGAAGAAGTCGAACCTGCCGCGTTCGGCGGTCTGCGCGAAGCGGCGGAACGACTCGAACGCGATCTGGCTGCCGGCGGCCGGGTCGCTCCACACGGTGGTGTTGTTGACGCCCGGGAAGTGCGCCGCGAGGACGACCTGCTTCTTCCTGGTCATGCGCTGATCTCCGTCCGGGCGTACCGGTTCCGCGCGGCGGGCAGGCCGAGATGGCCGCGCAGGGTCGTGCCGGTGTAGTCGGTGCGGAACGCGCCCGCGGCCCGCAGCAGCGGCAGCACCTCGTCGACGACGGCCGTCAGGTCGGCCGGCAGGACGCCGGGGCGCAGCCGGAAGCCGTCGATGCCGGCCTCGTGCCAGGAGAGCAGCAGCTCGGCCAGTCCGGCGGCGGCACCGACGTAGACGTGGGCGTCGCTGGTGTACGGCGCACCGTCCAGCTCGTCGAGGCGGGCCTTGCGGTCCGGGTCGAGGAACACGACGATGTCGGCGAACACCCGTGCCGGGCGGACGGCCGCGGCGAGCTCGGCGGCCTCCGCCGCCGAGGCCGGGGTCACGTAGAGGAGGTCGGCGCCGAGCCCGTATCCCAGCGGCGTGTGGGTGAGCGCGGTGACGACCGGCCGGCCCTGCGGCGGGCGGGGCGTGATCGACGGGCCCTTGACGCTGAAGTGCTTGCCGGTGAAGTCGATGTGGTGCAGCTTGTCGCGGTCGATGAACCGGCCGGTGGCGACGTCGCGGATCTCGGCGTCGTCCTCCCAGCTGTCCCAGAGCCGCCGGACGACCTCGATGTGGTCGGCGGCCTCGGCGAACAGCTCCGCGATGAACGCCTGCGCGGCGGGTCCGCCGAGGTCGTTGACGTCCAGCGGCGGGAACGTGCGGTGGCCGAAGTGCGCGGCCTCGCCGGCCCGGCCGGACACCTGGGCGCGCCAGCCGGCCCGGCCGGTGCTCAGGTGGTCGAGGGTGGCGAGCTGGGTGGAGACGTGGAACGGCTCGGTGTGCGTGACGGTCACCGTCGGCACCAGCCCGATGTGGGTGGTGACCGGGGCGACCCGCGCGGCGATGAGCAACGCGTCGAGGCGGCCCTTGACGTGGTCGGCGCGCCCGTCGAGGCCGTCGAAGCGGCCGGACTGCAGGCCGAGGGAGTCCTCGATGGTGACGAAGTCGAGCTTGCCGCGCTCGGCGAGCCCGACCAGGTCCAGCCAGTACGCCGGGGAGAACAGCTCGCCGGGGCGGGCCGACGGGTCGCGCCAGGCGGCCGGATGCCACCCGGCCCCGTCCAGCGCCACCGCCAGGTTGAGCTGCCCGCTCATGCCGGGATCCCTTCGGTCCGGTGCGCCGGGGCGTCCCAGTCGAGGACCACGGGTGCGGAGAACGCGGAGAAGTCGGTGGTGTCCCGGAACGCGGGCACGGTGTAGAGGTCCCGGGCGTAGTCCCACAGGTGCGGGAAGTCGGCGAGCCCGGCGCCGTACCGCACGAGGGTGACGTACAGCCGGATGTCCGCCTCGGTGATCGCCGGCCCGAGCAGGTACCGCCTGGTGGCGAGCCGCTCGTCGAGGGTGCCGAGCGCGTCCAGGAACGCGGTGCTGTCCGGCGCGCCGCGGTTGACGGCCGGGCCGAGCCACGCGTCGAGCTGCTCGATCTCCTCGCGGTGCGCCTGCGGGTAGGCGTCCAGCACCGGGGTCGCCACGTGCCGGAAGCGGGTGGCGAAGTCGATGCCGATGCCCTTGAAGTCGTTGCTGACCACCCTCGCCGTGGCTCGGTCCCACAGAGTCGGCACCGACACGTGGCCGTCGAAGTCCTCCTCGGTCGCCTCGTACGCCTGCCGCAGCAGCGTGAACCCGTTGACCGGGTCGGGCCCGTGCCGCTCCCGGAACGCCCAGCCGCGGCCGTCGCGCGCGTTGTCGACGTAGGAGACGGTGACGACGTCGTGGAGACCCGCGAGCGCATGGGCGATCGTCACTCGCTGCGACCATGGGCAGAACCACCCGGCGTAGACGTGGTAGCGCCCCGACTGGGGGTCGTCGGCCACGTGATCGCTGAAGCGGTACAACGGGCGGGGGTCGTCAGGGGCTTGGGGAATGCGGTACACGCCGTGCGCCGTGGTGTCGACCGGGCTGGCCAGACGGCTTGAGCGGGGCAGTTTCGACATGGTGGTCCTCCGTCGATCCGGAGCTCGATAGCCGACCAATCCTACGTGGATACTAGGAATTTATCCAGGGCTACGTGACATGGCCGACAGGACTGCCCATCGACCGTTGACAGTCACGCACAGCCACTGCTGCACTGACCCGACAAGACGCCGCTGACAGCCCGTGGCGCACCCCTCCCCGTCGCACGCCATCTTTCGAGGATGTCCCATGCGTAGATACCTTGCGTCCCTAGCCGTCGCGGCCCTACTGCTCGGCGGCTGCAACGGTGCCGCCGCCGAGGACGCCGCCGCCGGCACCGGCGCACCCGTCCAGGGCGGGAAGCTCACCTGGGCGATCGAGACCGAGCCCATCACCTTCAACCCGCACCAGTACGCCCAGGCCAAGGCCCGCCTGCTGGTGTGGAACAGCTTCGAGGCGCTGCTCACCCACGACGACAAGGGCGGCTACCTGCCGTGGCTGGCGACGTCGTGGGAGGCGTCCGCCGACGGGCTCACCTACACGTTCAAGCTGCGCGACGGCGTCACGTTCCACGACGGCGAGCAGTTCGACGCGTCGGTGGTCAAGGCGAACCTCGACCAGCTGCTCGTCGCCGGCTACGCACCGGGCGTCGCATCGACCCAGCTGAAGCACTTCAAGGACGCCGAGGTCGTCGACCCGAGGACGATCGCCGTCCATCTGAAGCAGCCCGACGTCGTCATCCTCGACTTCTTCGCCTCGCCGCAGGGCGCGCAGGTGTCGCCGAAGTCGCTCAAGAGCCCCGACCTGAAGGCCGGCGGCCCGTCCGTCGCCGGCACCGGGCCGTTCATCCTGGACCGCTACACGAAGGGCCAGGAGGTGCACTACACGAAGAACCCGGCCTACGCGTGGGCGCCGTCCAACGCCGGCCACCAGGGCCCCGCCTACCTCGACGAGATCACCTACCGGTTCCTGAAGGAGTCCAGCGTCCGCGTCGGCGCCCTCACCTCCGGCCAGGTCGACGTCATCGAGGGCGTGCCCGCCACCGAACAGGAACTGGTCAAGGCCGACCCGAACCTGCGCTTCGCCAAGCAGCTCAACAGCGGCACGGCGTACAACCTCTACTTCAACCTGACCCACGCGCCGTTCGACGACATCCGGGTCCGCAAGGCGTTCCGCGACGCCGTCGACGTCGACGCCGTGCTGCAGGGCGTCTACCGCGGCACCGCGACCCGGGCCTGGAGCCTGCTCAGCCCGTCCGGCCCGTTCTACGAGGCGTCGGTGGAGAAGACCTACGGCAACAACCCCGCCGAGGCAAACAGGCTGCTCGACGAGGCCGGCTGGAGCACCAGGGACGGCGAGGGCTACCGCACCAAGGACGGCAGGCGGCTGTCGGCGCGGATCGTGCTGTCGGCGCCGTTCGTGCGGGACAAGCGCGACATCCTCGCCCAGGCCGTGCAGGCCGCGGTGAAGCAGTCCGCGGGCATCGACCTGCAGGTCAAGGTCGTCGACCAGGGCACCGCCGCCGACGCGATCGCGAAGAACGAGTTCGAGGTCTTCGACAACTCCCGCGCCGACACCGACGCCGGCGCCGCGATCAACCTGATCGTGCCGAAGGGCGCCCCGATCAACCGGCACGGCTTCACCGACCCGGACCTCGAGAAGCTGGTCAGCGAGGCGGCCGCCACCGGCGACGCGGGCAAGCGCAAGGAGGCGTACGCGAAGGTGCAGAAGGTGCTCACCGAGCAGGCGGTGCTGCTGCCGCTGTACGCGCCGGCGGACCAGATCGCGGCGCAGAAGAAGGTCGGCGGTGTGGGCTTCGAGCCGACGGCGGGCGTGCCGGCAAGCGCCTACAACGTGTGGATCGGCAAGTAACCATGCTCAAGCCGATCCTGCGGCGGCTCGGCAGCGGGGCGGTGGTCCTCTGGGCCGCCGCCTCCGCGGCCTACCTCGCGCTGCGGCTCGCCCCGGGCGACACCGTCGACACCCTCGTCGGCGACGGCCCCGACACGCCGCAGATCCGCGCCCAGATCGCAAGGGACCTCGGCCTGGACCGGCCGGCGGTCGTGCAGTACGTCGACTACCTGTGGCGGCTCCTGCACGGCGACTTCGGCCGCTCGTACGTGCTGCAACGGCCCGTCGTCGACGTCATCGGCAGCCAGGTCTGGCCCACGGTGAAGCTGACCCTCCTCGCGGCGGCGTTCAGCGCCGTCATCGCGGTCGGCCTCGCGATCCTCACCACCGGCCGGGCCCGCTGGATCCGCGGCCTCGTCTCCGGCCTCGAAATGTCCATCGTGTCCGCGCCCGGGTTCCTCATCGGCATCCTGCTGCTGAGCGTCTTCTCCTTCCAGCTCGGCTGGTTCCCCGTCTCCGGCGACCGGGACGCGTCCGCGCTCGTCCTGCCCGCGGTCGCGCTCGCGCTGCCGATCGGCGGGCTGCTCAGCCAGGTCATCCGCGAAGGGCTCGAACGGGCGCTCGACGAGCCGTTCGCGGTCACCGCGAGGGCCCGCGGGCTGACCCGGCTCGCGCTGCTGTGGCGGCACGGCCTGCGCCACGCGCTGCTGCCCGCGGTGACCCTGGCCGGCACGCTGATCGGCTTCCTGCTCAGCGCCGCCGTCGTGGTCGAGCGGGTCTTCGGCCGGCCCGGCCTCGGCGAGGTCGCCACGGAAGCGGTCGGCAACAAGGACATCCCCGTGGTCCTCGCCGTGGTGATGCTGGCCGCCGCCATCTACGTGGTGCTCAGCACCGCGGCGGACCTGGCGTACCTGCTCATCGACCCGCGCCTGCGGAAAGGCTGACCCGCATGTCGATCGCCCTGCCCGAGAAGACGGCGACGGTGCTCGCCGGCGCCCCGGCCCTGCCGGCCCCACGACGGCGGGCCTTCGCGCCGGGGCTGGTCGCCGCGGCGGTCGTGCTGCTGCTCGTCGGCGTCGCCGCCGTCGCGCCCGGCCTGCTCACCGGCGCCGACCCGCTGGCGGCCGACCCCTTCCACGCCCTGGAGGCGCCGAGCGGGGCGCACTGGTTCGGCACCGACCAGCTCGGCCGCGACGTCTTCACCAGGGTCGTGCACGGCGCGCGGTACTCGCTGAGCATCGGCGTCGCCGCGACACTGCTGTCGGTGCTCGCCGGCGGGATCCTCGGGCTGCTCGCCGGGCTCGCCCCGCGGGCCGCCGACGAGGTGCTCAGCCGCGCCCTCGACGTGCTGTCCGCGTTCCCCGAGGTGCTGCTGGCGCTGCTGTTCATCGCCTTCACCGAGCCGGGCACCCCGAGTCTCGTCATGGCCATCGCGTTGTCGTTCGCGCCACGGTACGGCCGGATCGTGCGCGCCCAGACGCTGCTCGTGCGCCGGTCCGGCTACGTGGAGCAGGCCGTCACCTTCGGGCTGTCCCGGACCCGGCTGGTCTGGCGGCACATCCTGCCGAACGTCCTCGGGCCGCTGCCGATCCTCGCCACGATCGGCCTGGGCAGCGCGATCGTCAACGCCTCAGCGCTGTCGTTCCTCGGCATGGGGCCGCAACCGCCGTCGCCGGAGTGGGGCGCGATGCTCGCCGAGAGCCGCAACTACCTGCGCGTCGCGTGGTGGGCCGCGATCCTTCCGGGCGCGACCCTCACCGTCACCGTCATCGCGCTCACCGCTGCCGGCCGCCGGCTCCAGCGCCGTTTCGAAGGAAGGCGCTGACATGACCCCGCTGGTCTCGGTCACCGACCTGCGCGTCACGTTCCCCGGCCAGGGCGGCGATCCGGTGCACGCCGTGCGCGGGATCAGCTTCACCATCGGGCGCGGCGAGTGCGTCGCGATCGTCGGGGAGAGCGGATCCGGCAAGAGCGTCACCGCCCGCAGCCTCGTCGGCCTCGCGGGCCCCGGCGCGGACGTGAGCGCGTCCACATTGGACATCGACGGGCGCGACACGACCCGGTACACCGACCGCGACTGGCGCCGGCTGCGGGGCAGGGTCGCCGGGCTGGTCCTGCAGGACGCCCTGGTCTCCCTCGACCCGCTCAACACCGTCGGCCAGGAGATCGGCGAAGTGCTGCGCACCCACCGGGTCGGCGCCGCCGCCACCCGGGACGCCCAGGTCACCGCGCTGCTCGACGCGGTTCACGTCCCGGAGCCCGCGGCCCGCGCGAAGCAGTACCCGCACCAGCTGTCCGGCGGGCTGCGCCAGCGCGCCCTGATCGCGTCCGCGATCGCCGCCGACCCGCCGCTGCTCATCGCCGACGAACCGACCACCGCGCTCGACGTCACCGTCCAGGCGCAGCTGCTGCGCCTGCTCGCGGAGCGCCGCGCGGCCGGCTCGACGCTGCTGCTGGTCAGCCACGACCTCGCCGTCGTCGCCGGGATCGCCGACCGGGTCATCGTCATGCACGACGGCGTCATCGTCGAGCAGGGCCCCACCGCGCGGATCCTCACCGCGCCGGAGCACGACTACACGCGGATGCTCCTCGCCGCCGTCCCCACCGCGGCGTCGCGCGGCCACCGGCTCAGCGCGACGACCCGCGAGCCGCTGCCGGCGCCGTACATCGAACGCGACCGGATCGTGCTGCGCGCCGAAGGACTGCACAAGCACTACGGCGCTCGGCACGCCGTCGACGACGTGAGCTTCGCCCTCGCCCGCGGCGAGATCCTCGGCGTCGTCGGCGAGTCCGGCTCCGGCAAGACCACCGTCGCCCGCATCGCGCTCGGCCTCCTCGAACCCGACCGGGGCAGCGTCCACCTGGCCGGCCGGCCCTGGACCGGCGTGCCCGAGCGGCGGCGGCGGCCCGACCGGCGCAGGCTCCAGGTCGTCTCGCAGGACCCGCTGAGCTCGTTCGACCCGCGGTACACCGTGGAGAAGCTCGTCGCGGAGCCCCTGCGGCTGCGCGGCGCGGCCCGCCGGGACCGGGTCGTCGAGCTCCTCGAACGGGTCGGGCTGAGCGCCGCGCACCTACGCCGCCACCCGCGCGCTCTCTCCGGCGGGCAGCGGCAGCGCGTCGCGATCGCCCGCGCCGTCGGCCCCCGCCCCGACGTCCTGGTCTGCGACGAGCCGGTGTCCGCGCTCGACGTGTCCGTCCAGGCGCAGGTCCTCGACCTGCTCGCGGACCTGCGCGCCGCCGACGGCACCGCGCTGCTGTTCATCTCCCACGACCTCGGCGTCATCCACCACCTCGCCGACCGGGTGCTCGTCATGCACGACGGCCGGGTCGTCGAGCACGGCCCGGTCGAGGACGTCTTCGCCCGGCCGGAGCACACCTACACCCGGACCCTGCTCGCCGCGCTGCCGGCGCTGACCGCCGGAGCCGAAGGAGGCACCAACTGATGCTGTTCGCCACCGAGGTCGACGCGCCCGGCGTCGCGGCCCTGGAACGGGCCGTGCTCGACGCCGAGCGGGCCGGCTACGCGTTCGTCACGTTCCCCGACACGCCACGACGGCCCGGGATCGAGGCCGGTGTCCGGGCCGCGTACCTGGCCCGCCGCACCACCCGGATCGGGCTCGCGCCGACCCTGCACGCCACCACCACCGAGCCGTTCCACCTCGCCACCCAGCTCGCCTCCCTCGACCACGCGTCGCTGGGCCGGGCAGGCTGGGTCGTCGGCGCCACCACGGCCGCCGGGGACCTCGCCACCGTCGGCAGGACGGAAGCCGGCGACGGCGAGGTCGCCGACGTCGTCGAGGTAGCCCGGCGGCTCTGGGACTCCTGGGAGGACGACGCGATCATCCGCGACGTCGCGACCGGCCGGTTCCTCGACCCGCACAAGGTGCACCACGTCGACTTCGAAGGATCCGGCTTCTCCATCGTCGGGCCGCTCATCACCCCGCGCCCGCCGCAGGGCCAGGTCGTCGTGATCGGCTCCGACACCCTGCCCGGGGCGGTCACCGGGGCGCTCGACGTGGCACTGGTCCGGGCCACCGGCGTCGCCGTGATCGCCGCGCGGGCCGCCGCGGCCCGCGCGGCCGGGGCGGCGCTCGTGTTCGCCGACGTGCCCGCGTCGTTCGACCCGTCCCTCGTCGAGGGCCTCGTCGACGGGGTGCACTTCCACGGCGGTGCGCCACCGGCCGTCACCGCCGGCCCGCACGGCTCGACCCTGCGCGAGACCCTCGGACTCCCCCGCCCCCTGAACCGATTCGCGGTGACCTCATGACCCGGCTGCACCTCGGCGTCTTCTTCACCGGCGTCGGTCCCAACCTGCTGTGGACCGAGCCCGACTTCGCCGACCACACCCACATCGACACGTTCACCGGCGTGGTGCGCACCCTCGAACGCGGCCTGTTCGACGCGTTCTTCCTCGGCGAGGGCCTGCGCGTGCGGGAGAACCGCGGCACCGTCCACGACCTCGACGTCGCCGGGCGCCCCGACGCCATCACCCAGCTCGCCGCGCTCGCCGCGCAGACCACGCACATCGGGCTCGTCGCCACGCAGAACACCACCTACAACTACCCGGCGGACCTCGCGCGGCGGCTCGCGAGCCTCGACGCGGTCTCCGGCGGCCGCGCCGGCTGGAACATCGTGACCACCGACAACGCGTGGACCGGCGAGAACTTCCGGCACGGCGGCTGGCTGCCGCACGAACGCCGCTACGAGCGGGCCACCGAGTTCGTCGCGACGGCGAAGGCGTTGTGGCGCAACGAGCACGTCATCCGCGACACCGACCTGGTGACCCTCGACGCCACCGGCGGGGTCGAGCCGAGCCCGCAGGGCCGGCCGGTGCTCTTCCAGGCCGGCGACTCCGACGGCGGCCGGGAGCTCGCCGCCCGCCACGCCGACGTCGTCTTCTCCGCCAACACCGACTACGACAAGGCCGTGGCGTACGCCGCCGACCTGCGGGCCCGCCTGGCGCGGTACGGCCGGTCCGAGGACTCGCTGCGGATCCTGCCGGGCGCGTCGGTCGTGCTCGGCGACACCCCGGAGGAGGCGCGGGACCGGGCCCGCTGGATCACCCGAGAGCAGACCACCGGGCCGCGCGCGATCGCGTTCCTGGAGCAGTACTGGGGCAAGGACCTCTCCGGTTACGACCCCGACGGTCCGCTGCCGGACATCGACCCGGCCGACGGCGAGCTCGACCCCTCGCGCGGCACGATCCCGATCGAGCTGCGCACCGGCAAGCTGCGACGGATCGCCGAATGGCGCTCGCTGGCCGCCGAGCGCGGGCTGTCGATCCGCGACCTGGTGATCGAGGTGACCCCGAAGCACAACACGTTCGTCGGCACACCCGGCCGGATCGCCGACGAATGGGCCCGCTACGCGCGGGACCGGGCCGTCGACGGCTTCAACCTCCTGCCGCAACTGCTGCCCGGCACCGTCGAGGACATCGTGGACCGGCTCGTCCCCCAGCTGCAGGAGCGCGGCGTGTACCGCACCGCCTACGAGGGCACCACGCTCCGCTCGCACCTGGACCTGCCGCCCGTGTAAACCTGTACCCTCACGTGCAGTGCACTGAGAGAGGGAGCACAGGTGGCCGCAGCAGCGAAGGACGGCGGCGCGGAGGCGGCCGGGCAGGCGCGGGTCACGATCCGCCAGGTCGCCGTCCACGCCGGGGTGTCCGAGGCCGCCGTCTCCTATGCGCTCAACAACCGGCCCGGCGTGTCGGAGCAGACCCGGGCGCGCGTGCTCGCCGCCGCCCGGGACCTCGGCTGGGCGCCCAACATCGCCGCCCGCTCGCTCGGCACCGCCCGCGCCAACGCGGTCGGGCTCGTCCTCGTCCGCCCGCCACGGGTGATGATCGTCGACTCGTGGTTCACGCAGATGCTCAGCGGCGTCGAGGCCGAGCTCAACCGCAACGACATCGCCCTCGTGCTGCACCTCGTCGACCGCATCGAGGACACCATCGACGTCTACCGCAAGTGGTGGGCGGGCCGGCACGTCGACGGCGTCATCCTCACCGACCTGCGCAAGGACGACCCGCGGCTGGACGCCCTCGTCGAGATCGGCCTGCCCGCCGCGGTCATCGGCGGCCGGCCCGGCCTCGAGGGCTGCAGCACCGTCGACGCCGACACGCCCGGCACCGCCCGCGCCATCGTCGGCTACCTGCGGGCCCTCGGCCACCGCACGATCGCCCGCGTCGCCGGCACCGAGGAGCTGTTCCACACCGGCCAGCGCGACGCCGCCTATCTCGCGGCGCTGACGCACGCGGGGCTCGACGTCGGGCGGTATCGCGTCGTCTACACCAACTACAGCGCCGTCGACGGCATGCGGGCGATGCGGGACCTGATGAGCGGCGCCGAGCCGCCGACCGCCGTCGTGTTCGACAACGACGTGATGGCCGCCGCGTCGCTGAAGGTGGCGCACGAGATGGGCCTGTCGGTGCCGCAGGACGTGTCGGTCGTCGCCTGGGACGACTCCGACCTGTGCCAGATCACCGTGCCGGCGATCACCGCCGTGCAGCAGACCCCGGCGCAGCAGGCGGAGCTGGCCGCCCGCGCCCTGCTCGTCACCATCGGCGGCGGCGGGATCAGCCACGTCACGCTGCCGCCCGGCACCCTCACCGCGCGCCAGTCGACCCTGCCGCTGCGCCCCGGCCGCACCGCCTGAGACGTTCGCAACCGCTTCAGCGCACCACTGTTGACACTCCTTACTTCACCAACTTAGGGTCATGCTTCGCGTACTTATCCGGTTCAGTCGGTCGTGACCACGGGAGCACCCCACATGCCAGTCCTGCGTCCCCTTCACTCCGGGTGGACCCTGCGCACGCCCTCGCCCGACGCTCCCGTGCCGGCGTCCGTGCCCGCCTCGGTGCCGGGCTGCGTGCACACGGATCTCCTCGCGGCCGGGCTGATCCCCGACCCCTACCTGGACGCCAACGAGCTGGACCTGGCCTGGATCGGCCGGACCCCGTGGGTCTACGAGACGACGTTCGACGCCGGCGAGGCCACCGGCGACCGGGTCGACCTGGTCGCCGACGGCCTCGACACGGTGGCGACCGTCACGCTCAACGGTGTCGAGCTGGGCCGGACGGCGAACATGCACCGCGGCTACCGCTTCGACGTGCGCGAGGTGCTGCGCCCCACCGGCAACCGCCTGGAGGTGCGCTTCGACTCGGCGTACGACTACGCCCACGCCGTCCGCGACGCGCTCGGCGAGCGGCCCAACGCCTACGACGAACCGTTTCAGTACATCCGGAAGATGGCGTCGAACTTCGGCTGGGACTGGGGCCCGACCCTCGTCACCGCCGGCATCTGGCAGCCGATCGGCCTGGAGTCCTGGTCCGTGGCCCGGCTCGCGTCGGTGCGGCCGCAGGTGAGCGTCACCGGCGGCACCGGCCGCGTCGACGTGCACGTCACCGTCGAGCGGGCGGCGGACGACCCGCTGACCGTGACGGCGTCGGTCGCGGGCATGACGGTGCTGGCGGACCTCGCGGCGGGCGAGACGGAGACGGTCGTGACCGTCACGGTGCCGGACGTGCGGCTGTGGTGGCCCCGCGGGCACGGCGACGCCGCCCTGTACGACCTGACCGTCTCCCTGTCCAGCGGCGACTTCTGGCAGCGGCGGATCGGGTTCCGCACCGTGGAGCTCGACACCACGGCGGACGCCGACGGCACCGCGTTCACCGTCGTCGTCAACGGCACCCCGGTGTTCGTCCGCGGCGTGAACTGGATTCCCGACGACGCGTTCGTGACCCGCGTGGACCGGGACCGTTACGCGGCCCGGATCGGCCAGGCCGTCGACGCCGGCGTCAACTACCTGCGGGTGTGGGGCGGCGGGCGGTACGAGAGCGACGACTTCTACGACCTCGCCGACGAGCTCGGCGTGCTCGTGGGGCAGGACTTCCTCTTCGCGTGCGCCGCCTACCCGGAGGAGGAGCCGCTGGGCTCCGAGGTCGCGGCCGAGGCGCGCGAGCAGGTGGAGCGGCTGATGCCGCACCCGAGCCTGGTCATGTGGGTCGGCAACAACGAGAACATCTGGGGCTGGCACGACTGGGACTGGCAGGCGGCCCTGGACGGCCGCACCTGGGGCGCCGGCTACTACCTGGACGTCCTGCCGGGGATCGTGCGGGCCGTGGACCCGACCCGCCCGTACTGGCCGGGCAGCCCCTACTCCGGCACGGCCGGCGTGCACCCGAACGACCCCGCACACGGCACCACCCACATCTGGGACGTGTGGAACACCCACGACTACCGGCACTACGCCACCTACCGGCCGCGGTTCCTCGCCGAGTTCGGCTTCCAGGCCCCGCCGGCCTACGCCACGCTGCGCCGCGCCGTGTCCGACGACCCGCTGACGCCCACGTCACCCGGCGTCCTGCACCACCAGAAGGCCGGCGACGGCAACGGCAAGCTCGCCCGCGGCCTCACCGGCCACTTCCCCGCCCCGTCGTCGTTCGACGACTGGCACTGGGCCACCCAGCTCAACCAGGCCCGCGCGATCTCGTTCGGGATCGAACACTTCCGGTCGCTGCGCCCGCTGTGCATGGGCACGATCCTGTGGCAGCTCAACGACAACTGGCCCGTCACGTCGTGGTCCGCCGTCGACGGCGACGGCCGGCGCAAGCCGCTCTGGTTCGCGTTGCGGCGGGTGTACGGCGAACGCCTGCTCACCCTGCAGCCGCGCGACGGCGCACCGGCCCTGGTCGCCGTCAACGACGCCACGACGCCGTGGCAGGCCCACGTCGACGTGCGCCGGATCAGCTTCACCGGCGACCTGCACGCGAAGAGCACCCTGACCGTCGACGTCCCCGCCGGCGGCGCGGTCACCCTGCCGCTGCCGGCGGACCTGACCACGGCCGGCGACGCCGCCGCCGAGCTCATCGTCGCCGACGCCGGCCCGGACCGCGCGGTGTGGTGCTTCGCCGAGGACGCCGACCTCGCCTACCCGGCCGCGGCGGCGGACGTCGTGGTCCGCCCCACCGCGGACGGCGCCGAGGTCTCGGTCACCGCGCGGACGTTCGTGCGCGACCTGGCCCTGTTCGCGGACCGCCTCGACCCGGCCGCGACGGTCGACGAGCAGCTCGTCACCCTGCTGCCCGGCGAATCGGTGACCTTGCGCGTCACGGGCGGCGCGCTGCCCCCGGCCGACGACCCGGCCTGGCGCACCGCGCCGGTCCTCCGCTCGGCCAACGACCTCATCGCCCGCTGACGCGCTCCGGCCCGCTCCCGGGCTGGGTCCGCTCAGTCCGCTCGGCCCGCTCAGTCCGCTCGGCCCGTTCGGTCCGCTGCGGTGTTCCGCCTGGGGCGGGTGGGACCGGCGGGCCACCGGGGCCGGCGACCGGCACCGACCTCCCGGTCGCGTGACGGCCGGCGGGCGGGGGGATCGGGTCGCGGACAGGCATGGTGTGCTCCTCACGGCCGGTCGGCGGGGTGAGCAGCACACATACCCCGCGACGGGCGCCCCGCAGGGTGGTCCCGCGGGTGAACCCGTTCAGCGCACCTCGGCGAGACGGGACTCCAGGAACGCGCGCTCCACGTCGTTGCCGGTGAGCGCCAGGGCCTCGGTGTACGCGTCGGCGGCCTCCGGGAACCGGCCCAGCCGCCGCAGGAAGTCGGCCCGCACGGCGCTGAGGTAGGCGTACGTGGCGAGCTCCGGCACCCCGAGCAGCGGTGCCAGCGCGTCCAGGCCCGCCGCCGGCCCGTCGCGCAGGCCGACGGCGACCGCGCGGTTCAGCGAGACGACCGGCGACGGCCAGAGGCGCAGGAGGACGTCGTACAGCGCGACGATCTGCGGCCAGTCGGTCGCCTCCCACGAGGGCGCCTCGGCGTGGACGGCGGCGAGCGCGGCCTCCACGGCGTAGCGGGTCGGCGGGTGCCGGCGCAGCGCGGCGGTCAGCAGGTCGGTGCCCTCGCGGATCTGCCGGGTGTCCCAGCGGGTGCGGTCCTGCTCGGACAGCAGGACCAGCCGGCCGCCGGCGGCGCGGGACTCCCTGCGGGCGTCGACGAGCAGCATCAGCGCCAGCAGGGCCGTGGCCGAGGCGTCGTGCGGGACGAGCAGCCGCAGTACCCGGGCCAGCGCGATCGCGGCGTCGACCAGGTCCTGCCGGACCAGCGTGTCGCCGACCGGCGCGGCGTGACCGGTGGTGAAGACGAGGTGGATGACGTCGAGGACGGCACCGACGCGCTCCGGCAGGTCGTCCGGCGACGGCACCCGGAACGGGATGCGGGCCGCGCTGATCTTCCGTTTCGCGCGGGTGACGCGGGCCGCCATCGTCGGCTCCGGCACGAGGAACGCCCGCGCCACCTCGGCCGTCGTCAGGCCGCACACCAGGCGCAGCGTCAACGCGACCTGCGCCTCCCGGGAGAGCGCCGGGTGGCAGCAGGTGAAGATGAGCCGGAGCCGGTCGTCGTCCTCCCCCGGCCCTGGCGTCACGTCCTCGGTGACCAGCAGCGGCAGCGCCCGGCGCAGCGCGGACTCGCGGCGCAGCACGTCGAGCGCCCGGTTGCGGGCGACGGTGGTGAGCCACGCGCCGGGCCGGTCCGGAACGCCGGTGGCCGGCCAGGTGTGCAGCGCCCGCGCGAACGCGTCCTGGACGCACTCCTCGGCGAGGTCGAGGTCGCGGGTGACGCGCACCGTCGCGGCGAGCACCCTGGCCCACTCGCGACGGTGCACCTCGGCGATGCCCACCGGTGGTCCGGCGGTCACCCGTGCTCCGGCCGGTCGTGGTCCACGATCGGGCGGATCTCGACGCCGCCGTGGCCCGAGGACAGCTCGGGCAGCAGGGAGGCGACGGCGATCGCGGCGTCCAGGTCGGCGGCGTCGATGACGTAGAAGCCGCCGAGGGCCTCCTTCGCCTCCAGGAACGGCCCGTCGGTGATCATCGGGCCGCCGCGCAGCGTGGTCGCCGTCGAGGACGACTCCAGCTCGTGCCCGGCGAGCACGGTCGCGGTGCCGGCGAACGCCCGGTGGCCCTCGCCCTTCTCGTGCCGCTCCTGCTCGGTCTCGGCGTCCCAGCGCTGCTCGTCGCCGTAGATGAGGATGAGGTACTTCGCCATGGTCCGTCCTGTTCGCTCGGGGTCCTTTTACCTTGACGACGATCGGCGCGGCGCCGAAATCGACAGGTGGGCCCGCCGGTCTCCAGTGCGCGGCTCTCCAGTGCGCGGTTCTCCAGTGCGCGGTTCTCCAGTGTGCGGTCGGAGCGCGCCGGCCCGGTGCTCGCCGGCTACCAGCGGTCGTGGTGCAGCGCCTCCGCGAGGGAGACCCGGCGCCGCCAGCCGTGCCGTTCGAGGTCGGGCACCGCCTCCAGGTGCGTCACCGGCCCGAGGCACAGCCACGCGACGGGCCGGATCCCGTCGGGGATGCCGAGCAGGTCCCGCACGAACGGCTCGCGGTAGAACGACACCCAGCCGACCCCGAGCTCCTCGGCGGTCGCGGCCAGCCACAGGTTCTGGATGGCGAGGCAGACGGAGTAGAGCCCGGCATCGGCGATCGCGTGCCGTCCGAGCACCGCGGGCCCGCCGCGGCAGGGGTCGTACGTGACGACCACCGACAGCGTCGACTCCAGCACCCCGTCGATCTTGATCCGGGCGAAGGTCGCGGCCGCCGGCCCGTCGAGGGTCGCGGCGAACGTGTCCCGCTCGGCCCGGACGTGCTCGTGGAACGCGGCCCGCACGCCGGGGTCGCGGACGAGGACGAAGTCCCACGGCTGCGACAGCCCGACGCTCGGCGCGGCGTGGGCGGCGCTCAGCACGCGGTCGAGGACGTCGCCGGGGATCGGCGCGCCGGTGAACTGGCCGCGCACGTCGCGGCGGCGGTGGACGACGTCGTACAGGTCGGTGCTCATGAGGGCAGGCTCCCGCTGCTCAGGCCGCCCAGGTGGACGGCCGGTGATCGCGAGGCCGGTCTTCGGACTCTCGGATCAACGCCTGCACCGTCCGCCTTCCCAGCCCTCGGGCCAGTGACCGCGCACCGCGAGGATGCGCCTGGACGGCAGCTCCCCGATCACCGCGGCGGGCCCGTGCCGGATTCACACCGGCTTCCCGATTCTCCCCTTCCGGGGCACCTCGCATCAGTTCATGCCACCTGCGAGCTTACGGCGTCACGGTCCGGAAGTGGGTGGTGAGCCGGCCGTCCTCGACGAGGTGGAACGCGAGCGCCGGCGGTGGCTCGGGCCGGTCCCCGGGCTCCCACGGCAGCAGCATCGTGGACTCGACGCCGGGCGCGGTGATGACGGGCACGCCGGCGAACGTGCTCACGGCGGCGCTGTGGACGTGACCGCACAGCACGGCGAGGACGCCGGGGTGCCGGCCGATGATCCCGGCGAGCCGGCCGGCGCCGAGCTGGCGGACCCGGTCGGCGGAGGGCTTGCCGACCGGCACCGGCGGGTGGTGGCAGCACACGAACGCGGGCGTGCCGGCCGTCGCCGCGAGCGTGTCGTCGAGCCATTCGAGGGTGTCGTCGCCGAGCCGGCCCTCGGCGCGCCCGGGCACGGACGAGTCGCACAGCGCGAACAGCACCCCCGCGACCGTCTCGGCGCGGTCGACCCGGAACGCGGCGGGGTCGTCGTGGTTGCCGGGCAGCGCGAGGACCGGCACGCCGAGCCGCCGGAGCCGGTCGAACGCCGCGTATTCCGCCTCGGCGCCGTGCTCGGCGATGTCGCCCGTGACGAGCACGGCGTCCAGCGGTCCGCGGAGGCCGCCGAGGTACGAGATGACGCGGTCGAACCGGTCCGGCGGCTGCGACCCGATGTGGAGGTCGCTGACGTGGGCGATGAGCACCCCTGCCGGTTACCCCAGCAGGTGCGCGCTACCCGCGGCGCCGAACACGGCGCGGACGTCCTCGATGCCCTCGGTGAAGTGGGCCCAGCTGTCGACGTGCACGGGCAGCACGGTCGTGGCGCCGAGGAGCCGGGCCGCCTCGAGCATGCCGGCGGCGCCGAGGGTCAGGTCAGCGTCGCCGAGCAGCGCGGTGCGGGCCCTGCCGCCGAAGAGGACGGCCACGTCGATGACCGGGAACCGCTCCGCGATCGCGGCGACGACCCGCAGCGAGGCGTTGTCGCCGCTGACGTAGACGGTCGGCTGGTCCTCGGCCTGCAGGACGAAGCCGGTGACGGGGCCGGTGAGGTGCTCGGTGCCGTCGGGTCCGTGCTGCGCGGGGACGGCGGTGACCCGGACGTCCCCGCGCGGGCGACCCCGGTGCCCTTCTCCTTCCTGGCGGCCGCCGGGACGGGGCAGGTCGGCGTGCGTCCACGGGTCGAGCCCGACGGTGCCGGCGCCCAGCCGGGCCGCCGCCGACGGGGTGCTGAGCACCACCGGTACCGACGCCGCGAAAACCCGGCCGGAGTGGTCGAGGTTGTCGGGGTGCTGGTCGTGGGACAGGAGCACGACGTCGACGGCGCCCGCGTCGGCCGGGGTCCCCGCCGCGGGCGCGGTCTTGGTCAGCACGCGCGTGCCGAGCGGGTAGTCGCCGGGCGGATCGAAGGTGGGGTCGGTGATGAACGTGCGGCCGCCGTAGGTGAACACCGCGGTCGGGCCGCCGAACCGGCGGATCTGGAAGGTCATGCCGGCCAGTCTCGCGGCGCCCGCGCACGACGGTCAGTGGCTGGAACGCCATCCGCCGATACGATCAAGCCATGGCTCGGGACGCTGCGACGGTCGGGGTGCTCATCGGCGACGGCGCGCCGATGCTGGAGGTCGCGGTCGCGCCGCGGGTGTTCGGCGTCGCCGGTTGCCGCCTGCTGACCGCCGGCGAGCACCCGGGTCCGCTGTCGACGACCGCGGGCATCGCGATCACCGCCCCGCACGACCTGGCCGAACTGGACACCGCGGGCGTCGTCGTCGTGCCCGGGTGGCGGCCGCCGGGCGGCGACCCGGTCGCGCCCGGCATCCTCGACCTGCTGCGCCGCGCGCACACCGAGGGCGCCACCGTCGTCGGCCTGTGCCTGGGCGCGTTCGTGCTCGCCGAGGCGGGCCTGCTCGACGGGCGGCGGGCCACCACGCACTGGAAGCACCTGCCCGCGTTCGCGGCCCGCTTCCCGGCCGTCGACGTCGTCGAGGACGTCCTCTACGTCGACGAGGGGTCGGTCGTCACCAGCGCCGGCAGCGCCGCGGGTCTCGACGCGTGCCTGCACCTGCTGCGCCGCGACCGGGGCCCGGCGGTGGCGGACGCGGCCGCCCGCGCCCTCGTCGTCGCGCCGCACCGCTCCGGCGGGCAGGCGCAGTTCATCGAGCGGCCGGTCCCGCGGCTGCGCGCCGGGGATGCGGTGGCCGACGCGATGCGGCACGCCCTGGAGCACCTGGAGGACGGCACGCTCGGCGTCGACCGGCTCGCGGCCGCGGTGCACCTGAGCCGGCGCACGTTCGACCGCCGCTTCCGCGAGTCGACGGGCTCGTCGCCGCTGCGCTGGCTGCTGCAGCAGCGGGTGCTGCGCGCGCAGCACATCCTTTCCACCACGGACCTCGACGTCGACGCGGTCGCCCGGGCCTGCGGCTTCACCGACGGCGTCGCGCTGCGCCCGCATTTCCGGCGGCACGTCGGCGTCCCACCGCAGTCCTACCGGGCGAGCTTCCGCACCGCCTGACCGTCACCCGCCGCCCGGCGGTCCCGATCCGGGTGCCGGTCACGAGGTGCCGCGGAACGTGTTGCGGTAGGCCATCGGCGGGACACCGATGGTGCCGGCGAGGTGCTGGCGCATCGAGGCGGCGGTGCCGAAGCCGGCCTCGGCGGCGACCCGGTCGACCGGCAGGTCCGTGGTCTCCAGGAGGCGCCGGGCGTGCTCGACCCGCTGGCGGGTCAGCCACTGTCCCGGCGTCAGGCCGACCTCCTCGCGGAACCTGCGGGAGAACGTGCGCACGCTCATCCGCGCGTGGCCGGCGAGCTCCGCGAGGGAGATCGGCCGGTCGAGGCGGCCCAGGGCCCACTGCCGGGTCGCGGCCGTGGTCGCGGCCGCCGGCGGCGGCACCGGGCGGTCGATGTACTGCGCCTGCCCGCCCTCCCGCCACGGCGGCACGACGCAGAGCCGGGCGACCCGGTTGGCGACCGCGCTGCCGTGGTCGCGGCGGATCAGGTGCAGGCACACGTCGATGCCGGAGGCCGCGCCGGCGGCGGTGAGGACGTCGCCGTCGTCGATGAACAGCACCGACGCGTCGACGTCGACGGCCGGGAACGTGCGCTGGAAGTGCTCCGCGTCGTTCCAGTGGGTCGTCGCCCGGCGCCCGTCGAGCAGGCCAGCGGCGGCCAGGACGTAGGAGGCGGTGCAGATGGACACGATCCGGGTCCCGGGCCGCAGCAGGCGCAGCGCGGCGGCCAGGGGCTCGGGCAGCCAGTCGCGGCGGCCGTCCGGCGCGCACACGAACGGCGGCACGACGAGGGTGTCGGCGGTGCCGACGACGGACGCGTCGTGCCGCACGCCGACGCTGAAGTCGTAGCCGGTGCGGACCGGGGCGCCGTCGAGGCTGCAGGTCAGCACGTCGTACAGCGGGCCGGCGGTGCCGAAGATCCGGCTCGGGATGCTCAGCTCGAAGGGATACACGCCGTCGAGGGCGAGCACGACGACACGGTGCGCGGCCGGGGTCACTGCCATGGCCAGATCCTTGCACATACTGGCGATGCGGCCACTCGTGCGCGCTGCCCGGCACGGCAAGGCTGGACCGCGACGGCAACACGAGCGATGGGGGAAGCGATGCGCGCGATCGGTCAGGACGTGTTCGGCGGGCCCGAGGTGCTGCGGCTGCTGGAGGTGGACAGGCCGGCACCGGGGACCTCGGAGGTCCTCGTGCGGGTCCACGCGACCGGGGTCAACCCGACCGATCTGTGGCACCGCGCGACCGGCGGGCTGCTCGGCGCGCCGGTCCGGCTCGGCTGGGACGTGTCCGGGGTCGTCGAGGAGGTCGGCCTCGGCGTGACGTGGCTGCGCCCCGGTGACGAGGTGTTCGGGATGCCGCGCCTGCCGGAGGCCGCCGGCACGTACGCGGACTACGTGACGTCGCCGGCCCGGCACCTGGCCCGCAAGCCGGCCGGGCTGTCGCACGTGGAGGCGGCCGGGCTCGGCCTGGCCGGGCTCACCGCGTGGCAGGCGATCGTCGAGACCGCCGGCGTCCGGCCCGGGCACCGGGTCCTGGTCCACGCGGCGGCGGGTGGCGTGGGGCACCTCGCGGTGCAGATCGCGAAGGCGCGCGGCGCTTACGTCGTCGGTACCGCGAGCGCCGCGAAACACGATCTGGTGCGCGGGCTCGGCGCGGACGAGGTGCTGGACTACACGGCCGAGCGGTTCGAGGACGCCGCCGGCGACCTGGACGTGGTGCTCGACCCGATCGGCGGCGAGTACGGTCCGCGGTCCCTCGCCACGCTGCGGCCCGGCGGGATCCTGGTGTCCCTGGCCTCGCCCGCCGAGGCCTACCTGGCGGACGAGGCCCGGCGGCAGGGCCGCCGGGCCGGGTTCCTCATCGTGCAGCCCGACCACGCGGGCCTGCGGTCATTGGCGGAGCTCGTCGAGCGAGGCGCGCTGCGGGTCGTCGTCGACTCGGTGCTGCCGCTGGAGGACGTCGCCGCGGCCCACTCGCGGGTCGCCACGGGCCGCGCCACCGGGAAGGTGGTCCTGACGGTCAGCAGCCCTTGACCCGCTGGGCGCACCGGTCCGCGGCGGGTTTTGCCAGGGTGGCGATCATGCCGGCGGGTGCGTCGCCGACGGTCATGTCGTTGAGCCACAGCACGAACTCGCCGCGCCGGACCGCGATGATGTCGGCGGTGACCTTGATGCCGAAGTCGGTGTCGCCGGTCATCCGCACCCCGAGCGCCCGCTCGCCGAGCGTCGCCGGGACCTGCGTCGGGGCGAGCGTGAAGCGCACCGAGATGCCGGCCAGCTCCTGGCTGAACGACTTGCACGTGGTGACGGCCTCGGCGAGCCGGTCCATCGCGGGCGCGGCGCCGCCGGCCGGGAAGTGCACCAGCGCCTGCGTCAGGTACGGCCCGACGACACCCTTGCTGTAGGTGACGGCGGCGGACGCGGTCCCGTCGCCGGTCACCGGCGCGAGGGACGGGCATCCCGGGAAGTTGCCCCCGATGCTGACGGCGCCGTCGTCGTCGGTCGCAGCGGCGATCGGCACGAACCCTTCGGGCAGGTCTGCGGGAGTGAGCAGCGCCGGCTTGAGATCCTCGGACGCGGCAGCGTGTGCGGCGGTCGCGGTCAGGGCCGGGGCACCGGTCACCGCGAGGGCGGCCAGTCCGGCCGCCAGCCTGTGAACCATCCTCATCAACCCGACGCTACGGGCGCACCAGGCCCTTCATGCGGCTTTGCCCGAATTTACGCCCATTCAGCGGTCACGCGCCGAGCTGCCCGAACGTCGTGTCCGCCTCGTCGTCGATCAGGAACCCCGCCCCCAGCCGCCGGGCGACGGCCCGCGCGTCCGCCGACTTCCACCGCTGCACGGCCGCATACGCCGGGTCGGCCATGTGGTAGCGGCAGCGCCCGCCCCACCAGCCCGGCTCGTAGGACACCACGTCGACGAGCCGCCCCGAGAACGGGAACCGCGCCCGCACCTGCGCCGGGATCGTGCATCCGTAGTCCTCGAAGTACGGGTGCACGGTGAGCATCGCCAGCAGCCGCCCGCCGTCCTCGCGCCAGGCCCGCAACCTGCCGGTGCGCTGCAGCACCCCGCCCTGCCGGGTCCGCTCCCGATAGTTCCATCCGGGCTCATCATGTACCAGCTGCGCCGCCGCCATGGACGCATTCTGTCGATATGACATCCGTCAATAGGCTGTCGTTGGACACCGTTGGACAACCCGCACCGGGGTCTGGAGCGTCAGGGGGCGAGCAGCGCGGCGGGCAGGCCGGCGAGGGACGTGACGCGGTGCGTCTCGCCCGCCGGGCCGGTCCCGTCACGGTCCAGGTGGACGGCGTGCAGGCCGGCGGACCTGGCGGGCAGCACGTCGAGGTCGTGACGGTCGCCGACGCTCACCACCGACTCCGGCGGCAGCCCCCAGCGGCGGCACGCCTCGGCGAACACGGCGGGGTCGGGCTTGAACAGGCCCAGGGTCTCGGCGGTGTACACCGGGCCGGCAAGCTCGCGCAGGCCGATCCTGGCGAGCTTGTCGGTCTGCTGCTCCTCGATCCCGTTCGTCAGCACCGCGGTCCGCAGCCCGGCCCGCCGCAGCGCCCGCAAGGCGGGGAGGGCGTCGTCGTAGGGGGTCCACGACAGTTCGTACAGGCGGAGAAACCCGGAGAAGACGGCGTCGAGCTCCTCGTCGGGGCCGTCGCAGGGCCGGTCGATCGCGGCGAGGAAGTCACGGACGCGACGGCGGCGCTGCTGCTGGAACGTGATCCGCCCGGCCCGCCAGTCCGCCAGATGCCGCTCCTGTACCGCCGACCACAGCGCCCTGAGCCCGGCCGACGGAGCGACGCCGATCGACGGCAGCCAGCGCCGCAGCGCGTTCGTCACCGCGGCCTCATGGTCGAGCAACGTCCCGTCGAGGTCGAGCAGAACTCCGCGCAACGTCACCCACGCACTCTACGGCGGCCGCCGTTCGCCGGCAGCGCGGTCGTGGCCGCTGTGGAGATCCTGCCCGGCGGCGCGGTGGTGCGGGCGCTCGCCGCGGGGCAGTTCGCGACCGGCGCGGTTCGCGCGTGCCGGTTCAGATGCGCAGGCCGGACTGGACGGCGAAGACGACGAGCTGGGCACGGTCCCTGGCGTGCAGCTTCAGCATGGCCCGGCCGACGTGGGTGCGGACGGTGGCCGGGCTGACGACCAGCGCGGCCGCGATCTCGTCGTTGGAGCGACCGGTGGCGACCCACGCGACGATCTCCCGTTCCCGCTCGGTGAGCAGGTGCAGGTGCGGGTGCGGCACCGGCGGCGGGGTCGCGGTGGCCCCGAAACGGTCGATGACGCGGCGGGTGACCGACGGCGACAGCAGCGACTCGCCGGCGGCGACGACCCGCACCGCGCGCAGCAGGTCCTCCGGCGGGGCGTCCTTGAGCACGAAGCCGCTGGCGCCGTCGCGCAGCGCCGTGAAGATGTACTCGTCGAGCTCGAACGTGGTGAGCATGACGACCCGTACCGCGGCCAGCGCAGGGTCGGCGGTGATCTGCCGCAGCGCGGCCAGGCCGTCGAGGGTCGGCATCCGCACGTCGAGCAGGACGACACCGGGGTGGTGCAGGCGCGCCGCGGCGACCGCCTCCCGGCCGTCGGCGGCCTCGGCGACGACCTCGATGTCCTGCTCGCCGTCCAGCAGGGTCCGCAGGCCCATGCGGATCAGGGCCTGGTCGTCGGCGACCACGACCCGGATCACGCGCCCTCCCGCGGCGGCTCCAGGGGCAGACGCGCCGTCACCTCGAGACCACCGCCGGGCAGGACGGCCACGTCGAGGGTGCCGCCGAGACGTGAGGCACGGGCCCGCATCCCGGCGATCCCGCTGCCCTCGACGATCGGGCCCGTGGCCCTGCCGTCGTCGGTGACCTGGACGAGCAGGTCGTCGCCGTCGCGGGCGACCCTGACCCGGGCGACGCCCGCGTCCGCGTGCCGCAGGACGTTGGTGAGCGCCTCGCGCACGATGCGGTACGCCGCGACGTCCACCTCCTCCGGCAGTTCGCCCACCCAGACGTCGGTGTGGACGACCAGGCCGCCGGACCCGATCCGCTGGGCGAGCAACGGGATGTCGGCGAGCCCGGGCGCCGGCCGGAGAGGTCCGTCCTCGCCCGGCGGTCCGTCGCCGGCGCGCAGCAGGCCCAGCTCGGTCCGCATCGCCTCCAGGGACTCGCGGCTCGTCGCCCGGATCGCCTCCAGGGACTCCCGCGCCTTGGCGTGGTCGCGGTCCAGGACGTGCAGCGCGACCCCGGCCTGCATCGCGATGACGGCGAGGCCGTGCCCGACGGAGTCGTGCAGCTCGTGCGCCACCCGCGTCCGCTCGTCGGCGACGACGCGCAGCATGGTGGCCTCGTGCACCTCCGCGAGGGCGTCGCGCCGGGTGCGGACGTTCACGCCGATCGCCGCGGGCAGGGCCACCGCGAGGAGGACCAGCAGCGGCCAGGTCCCGGCGATGCCGCTGTACGGCAGACCGAAGCGGAGCCCACCGGCGACGTACACGGCGAGACCGAGCACTACGTTGGCCGGGACCGACCGCCGGGCGGGCCACGCCACGGCCGCCCCGGCGGCGGCGACGGGCACCGCGACGAGGATCGGCCCCACCGGATAGCCGGCGGCCAGGTAGGCGACGACCGCGGCACCGCACCCGGCGAGGGTGACCGACGGCAGCCGCCGCAGCGGCAGCGCCGCCAGCGCGGCCGCGACCACCAGCAGGTAGGCGACCAGGTCGGGGGCGCGGGTCCAGCCGAACTCGCCCTCCCCGGCGTCGCCGGTGCCGGCGAGACCGGTGCCGGCGATGAGCAGCGCCGGCCACACCCTGGACCACATCGGTGCGAGGATACGCGGATTTACGTACGTGCGATGCCGACCGCACGCTGACGCGGCACCGCACGCCGGCGCCGATGCTCGACCCATGAGCGAGACGATGGTTTCCACCGACCGGCTGACCCGCCGCTACGGCACCCGGGCCGTGGTCGACGGCGTCAGCCTGACCGTCCACAAGGGAGAGGTGTACGGCTTCCTCGGCCCCAACGGCGCCGGCAAGACGACGACGCTGCGCATGATCCTCGGCCTGGTCCGGCCGACGTCCGGCACCACGACGGTCGCGGCCCGGCACACCGGAGCGCTGATCGAGGGGCCGGGGCTCTTCCCGTACCTCAGCGGCCGCGACAACCTCAGGGTCCTGGCCCGGCACCGGGGTCTGCCCGACGCGGCCGCCGGCGCCGCGCTCGACCGGGTGGGGCTCGACGGCACCGCGCCGTTGCGGGCCTGCTCCCTCGGCATGCGGCAGCGGCTCGGGGTGGCCGCCGCGCTGCTCGGCGACCCCGAGCTGCTCGTCCTCGACGAGCCCACCAACGGCCTCGACCCGGGCGGGTCCGCGGCGATGCGGCGGCTGCTGGGCGAGCTCGCCGCAGAGGGCCGCACGGTGCTGCTGTCCAGCCACCTGCTGGGCGAGGTCCAGGAGGTCTGCGACCGGGTCGGCGTCATCAGCGCGGGCCGGCTGGTCGCGGAGAGCACCGTCGCGGCGATCCGCGGCGGGGTCACGCTGTGCGTGCGGGCCGAACCCCTGGACACGGCGCTGGCCGTCGCGTCGGCGCTCGACCCCGCGGCGACCGTCTCGGGCGACGTGGTGCGCTGCGCGGCCGAAGCCCCGCCGCTGGTGCGGGCCCTCGTCACCGCCGGGGTGCTGGTGTACGAGGTACGCGCCGCCGAACGCTCCCTGGAGGACGTCTTCTTCGACCTGACCGGCGGTGCGGCATGAGCGCGGAGCTGCTGCGGCTGCGGAAGTGGCCGGTCGTGTGGGTGCTGCTCGGCGTGGGCCTCGCCCTGGACCTCCTGTTCGGCTACGTCTTCGACTACCTGTCGTTGCGCACCGGCAGCCGGGCGGTCAGCGACGACGCGCCGCTGCTCGCCGGGCTCCTGCCCGCGGGGGTACCGGTGACGACGGTCGAGGGGATGCCGATGTTCGGCGGGGCGATCCTGCTGATCCTGGGCGCCGTCGCGGCGGGCAGCGGCTACGGCTGGGGCACCTGGAAGACGGTCCTGACCACGGCGCCGTCGCGGCCGCGCGCACTCGCCGGCCTGCTCGCCGCGCTCGGCGTCCTCGTCGCCGGCCTGGTCGCGGCGACGTTCGCGGTGAACTTCGCCGCCGCGACCGCCGTCGGGCTCGCCGAGTCGCAGTCCCTCGCCCTCCCGCCGGCCTCGTCCCTGGCCCGCGCCGCCGGCAGTGCGCTGCTGATGCACGCGACGTGGACGGCCTGCGGGGTCATGCTCGGTGTCCTGGCCCGCGGCCCCGCCCTCGCCGTGGGCCTGGGGATGGTCTGGACCCTGGCGGTGGAGAACCTGCTGCGCGGCACCGGCGATGTCCTCGCCCCGGTCGGCGCGGTCGCGGACCTGCTGCCGGGCACCGCGGCGGGCTCACTGGCGGGTGCCGCCGGCGCCGTCCCGTTCGCCGCCGGTGGCACCCCCGGCGTACTGTCCACTCTGGACGGTGTCCCGGCCGCGCTGGTCCTGGTCGCCTGGACGGCCGTCTTCATCGGCTCGGCCGCCCTGCTGCTCACCCGCCGCGACGTCACCTGATCCCGCCCCCGGCAACGACTTCACCGGTGGGTCGCCTGGCCGGCGGCCTCACCGGGGAGTCGCTTGCCCGGCGGCCTCACCGGTGGCCGCTTGGCCGGCGGCTTCACCGAGGGGTCGCCTGGTCGGTGGCCTCACCGGGGAGTCGCTTGCCCGGCGGCCTCACCGGTGGCCGCTTCCCCGGCGGCTTCATGGGTGGTCGCTTGACCGGCGGCTTCACCGGTGGCCGCTTCGGGCGTGCCTTCACCGGCCACGGATTGTCCGGCCACGACCCGTCCGGCTGCGGCTTGTCCGGCCACGGCATCCCGGGCGGCCAGTTCGACGGCGGCTTCCCGGGTGGCGGCTTCGGCAGCGGCTTTGCTGGCGCAGGCGAACCGTTCGCGCTCGACGATCCAGCGGACCCGGTCCCGGTCTCTCGGCGGCATCCTGTCCACGAGGTCGGCGGCGGCTCCCGTGGGGAGCGCGGCCAGGATCGGCGCAGGCCCCCATCCACGGTGGACCCGGGCGAGCACAGCCGCGGCGGTGTCCGGGGGCATCGCCGTCAGCAGCCGCGCGGCGAGGTCCGCGGGCCGCCACCACAGCTGCTGGGCGGCCCGCAGCGGCGACATGGCGCACAGCCGGGCGACCGCGTCCTCGACGCTCATCAGCAGCAGGACCTTGTCGCGTTTCGGCCTGGGGAACCGGTCCGCGGCCGCGGACGGTGGCATGGCCGCGAGCAGCTCGGCGGCCAGAGACTCCGGCATCGAGTTGCACATCCACGCCGCCGTGCGGGCGTCCATCGCCGCCATCGCCGCCGCCACGGCCCCCACGGACGACAACGCCGCCACGGCTCCCACGGACGACAACGCCGCCACGGCTCCCACGGACGACAACGCCGCCACGGCTCCCACGGACGACAACGCCGCCACGGCTCCCGCAGAGGACGACGCCGCCACGGCTCCTGCGGAGGATGGCGTCACACCTCCCGCGGAAGACGCCGCCATGGCTCCCGCGGAGGAGGCGGTCACGGCTCCCGGGGAGGACGACGCCGGCAGCATGGCCGCCACGGAGGACGTTGCCGGCACGGCTGCTGCGGAGGACGGCGCCGGTAGCATGGCCGCCGCGATGCGGGCCGCCACGGCTGGTTCGAGGGCTTCGAAGGCGGCGGTCAGGGCCAGTGTGTCCAGGGTCGCGAGTTCCGCCGCCGCCTCGGTGGCCGGCATGGCCGCGAGCTCCGGTGCGGGACGCGGACGGGTGACGGGGACGCCGTGCGTGCGTCGCCAGCGGCGCCACGACCGGGTGGTCGGGGTCTCGCCGGGATGTTCGACGAGCCAGCGCAGATGCCCCGCGCGCAGCCGGACGGTCAGGTCGGCCGAGCCGGCCGCCGCGCGCAGCCGGTCGCGCAACGACGGGCCGTCGAGGAACCGGGCCAGGCGGACGAGCCCCCGTCCCCCGCCGGTGCCGTGGACGGCGTCCAGCACCAGGTCCTCCAGTGCCGCACGGCTCGCCGCCGACGCGCCGTGGCGGATGAAGGCCTCGACAGGCCAGGACACCGGCGGCCAGAGGCGGGCGACGCGCCGCCATTCGGCCGGGAACCGTTGGCGCCATTGCATGAGCAGCAGCGCGTACGGCTCGAGCGCGCGCAGCTCGTCGGCGCCGAGGGCGGTTTGCCATTCGGTGAACGCGTCGACCGGGTCGGCGAGGGTGCCGGTCGGGCCGGGCTCGTTGGGGCGCCAGAGCAGTGCCGTGTGGCGGCGCAGTGCGGCGGACCGCACCTCGTCGTCGGCGGCGACCAGGTCGAAGACCCACGCGTACGCGGCGAGGGTGCGCGGGTCGAAGCGGCCGGGCATCCGGTCACGCCTGCAGCAGCGAGGACACCTGCGGGGAGAAGGTGGAGTGCAGGACCAGCGCGGCACCACCGACGACGGCGGCGTCGACGCCGAGCGGGGACAGCGCCACGTCGACGACGCGGATGTGCCTGGCCAGGGGCCGGGTGGCGAGGGCACGGACGACCGCGTGGCGGAAGCGGCTCTCGACGTGGCGGATGCCGTGGCCGCCGAGGATGACCAGGTCGACATCGACGATGTTGACGACGTTGACGACGACGGTGGCGAGGTGCTCCGCGGCCTCGTCGATGACCGACGCCGCGAGCGGGTCGCCGGCCGCCGCGGCGAGGCAGACCGCCTGATGGTCCACAGTGGACGGGTCGGCCCGGAACATCGCGGCGAGCGACGACTCGCCCGGCCCCGCCCCACCGAGCCGCGCGTCGGCCACGAGCCGCACATCCGCGGCGCCGGCACCCGAACCGGCGGCGTGACCCGAACCGGCGGCCAGGACCGGGTCCGCGGCGACAGGACCAGGATCGGCGGCGGCGAGGAGCCGGTGCGCGGCGGCGACGATCGCGGGTGGGTTGACCAGGCTTTCCAGGCAGCCGCGGTTGCCGCAGTAGCAGCCGGGACCGTCGTCGGCGACGGTGGTGTGGCCGAACTCGGCGGCGTTCATCGAGCCGCCGCGGAAGACCTGGTGGCCGAGGACGAGGCCGCCGCCGACGCCGGTGCCGAGGAAGAAGTAGGCGAAGTTGGCGACGCCGCGGCCGGCGCCGGCCCAGCGCTCGCCAACGGCGGCGGCGGTGGCGTCGTTGTCGAGGGTGACGTCGAGGCCGGTGGCGGTGGCGAGCATCTCCTTGATCGGCACGCGGCTCCAGTTGGCGAGCTGCGGCGGGGAGATGACCATGCCGACGTGCTGGTCGATGGGGCCGGGAGCGGCGAGGCCGAGGCCGAGGACCTGGCCGCGCTGGACGCCCGCCTCCAGGAGGACCTCGTCGACGAGCTCGGCCATGGCGGCGGTGACGAGCGCGGGCTCGAGGGGGCGCGGGGTGGGGCGGCGGGCGGTGACGAGGGGGCGGCCGAGGAGGTCGACGACGACCGCGGCCAGCTCGACCGGGTCGAAGTGCAGGCCGACCGCGCGGCCGGCGTCGGCGTTGAGGCGCAGGACGGTGCGGGGCTTGCCGCCGTTGGACGTGCGGGCGCCGTCCTCGTGGACGATGCCTTCGTCGATCAGCCGCCGGACGATGCCGGACACGGTCTGCGGGGTGAGCCCGGTGTGCTGTGCGATCTCCACGCGGCTGACCCCGTCCGCGAGCTGAATCTGATCCAGCACCACAGCCCGGTTATATTGTCCTACTTTAGGGAGGTTGGTCCCTACCTGTCGCACGCGTTACCGCCTTCTCACAGTTGCTCATCACATCCTCTCCCAGGACGTTGACTTTGTAAAACAATTTGATTTACGCTCGGACACACGCAGCTCACCGCCCTGACACGAGACCGTGGCTCGCGAGGCTGCGTCATTACCGGATTGTTACCAACCAGTCCAGCTGGCGGCTTTGCAAAGTCTGCGATCTGAAATAAGTTGGTCGCCACAACAAATGTGCCAACTGGCGTTCCCCCGGAGGCAACATGACGAGCAGCGCTCCGGTCTTGCTGGAGATGCGGTCGATCACCAAGGAGTTCCCCGGCGTCAAAGCTCTGTCGGACGTCAACCTGGTGGTCCGCGCCGGCGAGATCCACGCCATCTGCGGCGAGAACGGTGCCGGCAAGTCCACTTTGATGAAGGTCCTCAGCGGTGTCTACCCATATGGCTCATACACCGGCGACATCTTCTACCAGGGCAACGAGGTCCGCTTCCCGGACATCCGCTCCAGCGAGCACGCCGGGATCGTGATCATCCACCAGGAGCTCGCGCTCGTCCCGGGCATGTCGATCACCGAGAACCTGTTCCTCGGCAACGAGCCCCGCAGGTTCGGCGCGATCGACTGGCAGGCCGCCAACAAGAAGGCCTATGAGCTGATGGCGCTGGTCGGCCTCAAGGAAGACCCCGACACCCTCATCAAGGACATCGGCGTCGGCAAGCAGCAGCTGGTCGAGATCGCGAAGGCGTTCGCCAAGGACGTGCGGCTGCTGATCCTCGACGAGCCGACCGCCGCGCTCAACGAGAACGACTCCCAGCACCTGCTCGACCTGCTCAAGGGCTTCAAGGAGCGGGGCATCACCTCGATCATGATCTCGCACAAGCTCAACGAGATCGAGGCGATCGCCGACACCATCACGATCCTGCGCGACGGCAAGACCATCGAGAGCCTCGACGTCAAGGGCGAAGGGGTCAACGAGGACCGCATCGTGCGCGGGATGGTCGGCCGCGACCTGAGCAGCCGGTTCCCCGACCACACGCCCAAGATCGGCGAGGTGTTCTTCGAGGTCCGCGACTGGACGGTCCGGCACCCGATCTCCGCAGACCGCCTCGTGTGCAAGGGCTCCAGCTTCAACGTCCGGCGCGGCGAGATCGTCGGCTTCGCCGGTCTGATGGGCGCCGGCCGCACGGAGCTCGCGATGAGCATCTTCGGCCGGTCCTACGGGCACTGGCTGTCCGGCCACATCTTCAAGGACGGCAAGGAGATCGAGCTCAAGTCGGTCTCCGACGCCATCAAGGCGGGCCTGGCGTATGTCAGCGAGGACCGCAAGGCGATCGGCCTCAACCTGCTCGACGACATCAAGACGTCGATGGTGGCGGCCAAGCTGTCCAAGATCTCCCGCAACGGCGTGCTCGACCAGGTCAAGGAGCACACCTACGCGGAGGAGTACCGCAAGAGCCTGCGGGTCAAGACGCCGACGGTCGACGAGGGCGTCACCAAGCTCTCCGGCGGCAACCAGCAGAAGGTCGTCCTGGCGAAGTGGATGTTCACCGACCCGGACCTGCTGATCCTCGACGAGCCGACCCGCGGCATCGACGTGGGCGCCAAGTACGAGATCTACGGCATCATCCAGCAGCTGGCCGACCGGGGTAAGGGCGTCATCGTCATCTCGTCCGAGCTGCCCGAGCTGATCGGTCTGTGCGACCGCATCTACACGGTGTTCGAAGGCACGATCACCGGCAACATCGACCGCCGCGACGCCAACCCCGAACTCCTCATGAAGCAGATGACCTCCACGAAGACCTCGCCGAGTGTGAAGAAGATGCCGACGCCATGAGCCGATTCAAAGACCTGCAGAAGAACCTCTTCGGGGGCTCGACCTCCAACGCCCGGCAGTTCGGGATGATCTTCGCGCTCCTGGCGACCATCCTGTTCTTCCAGATCAGGACCGACGGGCTGACCCTGCAGTCCGGCAACCTCATCAACGTGGTCAGCCAGTACTCGTACATCCTGATCCTGGCCATCGGCATGCTGATGGTCATCGTGGCCGGTCACATCGACCTGTCCGTCGGGTCGGTCGCCGCCTTCGTCGGCATCATCGTGGCCAAGGTCATGAAGGAGTGGGACCTGCCCTGGTGGGCGGCGATCCTGTTCGGCCTGGGCGTCGGCGCGATCGTCGGCGCGTGGCACGGCTTCTGGGTGGCCTACATCGGCGTGCCCGCCTTCATCGTGACCCTGGCCGGCATGCTGCTCTTCCGCGGCGCCAACCAGTACATCGGCAACGCCGACTCGGTGCCGGTGCCGGAGGCCTTCAAGAAGATCGGCGCCGGCTACCTCAGCGAGATCGGTCCCAACACCGGGTACAACAATCCGACGTTGATCCTGGGGCTCGTCGCCTGTCTCGCCGTGGTCTACCGCGAGTACCGGGCCCGCCAGGTCCGCTTCGCGATGAACGCCGACCCGACGCCGTTGTGGGTGTCGCTGATCCGCCTGGTCGTCATGCTCGGCGTGATCGTCTTCGCCACGCTGCGCTTCGCCGGCGGCCGGGTGGGCACCAGCTTCCCGATCTCGGGCATCATCCTGGCCGTCCTGGTCCTCGCGTACTCCTTCTACACCCGCAACACGGCCGGTGGCCGCTACATCTACGCGGTCGGCGGCAACTCCCGCGCCGCGGAGCTGTCCGGCGTGAAGCTCAAGCGGGTCAACTTCTTCGTCATGATGAACATGTCGGTCCTCGCCGCACTGGCCGGCATGATCTTCGTGGCCCGTTCCGGGGCCTCCGGCCCGCAGGACGGCCTCAGCTGGGAGCTGGACGCCATCGCGGCCGTCTTCATCGGCGGCGCGGCGGTCTCCGGCGGCCTCGGCACCATCAGCGGCTCGATCGTCGGCGGTCTGGTCATGGCCCTGCTCACCAACGGCCTGCAGCTGATCGGCACCGGTGCGGACTGGACCCAGATCATCAAGGGTCTGTTCCTGCTCGCCGCCGTCGCGTTCGACGTCTACAACAAGAGCCAGGGTCGCTTCTCGATCATCGGATCGCTGAGCAAACCCTTCCGCCGGGAGTCATCCGGAGGTCCGTCCGCACCAGCCGGAACCGGACAAGAGGCCGCCAAGACCCCGGTGGCCGGCTGACACCCTGTCCCGCCCCAACACCCGCACCACCATCCGAAGAAAGGCACTGCCAAACATGCGCAAGTTCCTCACCAGGAGCCTCGCCGTCAGCGCGGTCGCTCTGCTCGCACTCAGCTCGGCCGCCTGTGGCGACTCCGAGCGTGACGGTGGCACCGGCAGCAACACGCCCGCCAAGGGCTTCGCCGCCGACTCCCTGATCGGCGTCGCGCTGCCGTCGAAGACGTCGGAGAACTGGGTGCTCGCCGGTGACCTGTTCACCAACGGCCTCAAGGACGCCGGCTTCAAGTCCGACGTGCAGTACGCCGGCGCGTCGACCACCGTCGCGGACCAGCAGGCGCAGATCTCCGCCATGGTCACCAAGGGCGCGAAGGTCATCGTCATCGGCGCGACCGACGCCGCGCAGCTCTCGACCCAGGTCAAGGCGGCCAAGGACGCCGGCGCCAAGGTCATCGCCTACGACCGGCTCATCACCCAGACGCCGGACCTGGACTACTACATCGCCTTCGACAACTTCAAGGTCGGCCAGCTGCAGGGTCAGGCCCTGCTGGACGGCATGAAGGCCAAGAAGCCGACCGGCCCGTGGACCATCGAGCTGTTCTCCGGCTCGCCGGACGACAACAACGCCGGTGTCTTCTTCAAGGGTGCGATGGACGTGCTCAAGCCGGCCATCGACAAGGGTGACGTCGTCGTCGGCTCCGGCCAGACGGACGTCAAGCAGACCGCGATCCAGGGCTGGAAGGCCGAGGGCGCGCAGCAGCGCATGGACTCGCTGCTGACCTCGACCTACGGCGCCGGCAAGACCCTCGACGGTGTGCTCTCCCCGAACGACACCCTGGCCCGCGCGATCATCACCTCGGTGAAGGCCGCCAGCAAGCCGGTCCCGGTCGTCACCGGTCAGGACTCCGAGGTCGAGTCGGTCAAGTCGATCATGGCCGGCGAGCAGTACTCCACGATCAACAAGGACACCCGCAAGCTGGTCGCCGAGACCATCACCATGGTCAAGGCGCTGCAGGCCGGTAACGAGCCGACCATCAACGACACCAAGTCCTACGACAACGGCGTCAAGGTCATCCCGTCGTACCTGCTCGCGCCGGTCATCGTGACGAAGGCCAACGCCGCCGAGGCGTACGCCAACGACCCGAAGCTGTCGCCGCTCACCAAGTAAGACCGACACCACAACACAGCACCTGAAGTCGTGGGGGGGGGGGGGGGGGGGGGGGGGGGGGGAGAGGGGGGGGGGGGGGGGAGGGGGGGGGGGGGAGGGGGGGGGGTGGGGGGGGGGGGGGGGGAGGGGGGGAGGGGGGGGGAG
>NZ_JBVJIJ010000020.1:47985-167097 GCF_055586325.1 Dactylosporangium sp. NPDC051087
CCCTCCCCCCCCCTCCCCTCCCCCCCCCTCTCCCCCCCCCTCCCCCCCCCCTCTCCCCCCCCCCCCCCCCCCCCCCCCCCCCCCCCCTCCCCCCCCCCCCCCCCCCCCCCCCCCCCCCCCCACGCCGTTGTAGGGAGCGGCCCGTGTCAGCGAGTTCCCAGAGCCCCCAGCGAAGCACCCCGACCCAGGACTCGGTCCGCCGCCAGAATCTGGGCGCGCTGCTGCGATACGTGCACGTCAGCGGCGACACCTCGCGCGCGGAACTGACCAACCAGCTCGGCCTCAACCGCAGCACGATCGGCGCGCTCACCGCCGACCTCGCGGGCGCCGGTCTCATCGACGAGGGTGTCCCGCTGGAGACCGGCCGGGCCGGCCGCCCGTCGCTGGTCGTGCGTCCCAGGTCGTCGCGGGTGTACGGGTACGCGCTGAGCATCGAGGTCGACCGGCTGCGCGCCGCGCGGGTCGGGCTCGGCGGCAAGGTCCTGGACAGCCGGGAGCTCCCCCGGCCGCGCGGCACCGCGGTCCGCGACACCCTCTCGACCCTCGCCGGGTTCATCGACGACATGCGGCGCAGCGCATCCGCCGACGCCGTCTTCGTCGGCAGCGGCATCGCCGTGTCCCGCATGATGCGCCACGCCGACGGCGTCGTGCGCATGCTCCCGCCCGGCGCCGCCCTCGACGCGGCCGACGACCTGGGACTCGACCGCCCGCCGGTGGCCGGCAACGTCGCGGACCTCGCCGCCCTCGCCGAGCACACCCGCGGTGCCGCCGCCGGCCTCGACAACGTCGTCTACCTGCACGGCGACGCGAGCATCAGCGCCGGCATCATCGCCGGCGGCCGCCGCGTCACCGGCCACGGCGGCCACGGCGGCGAAGTCGGCCACATGGTCGTCAACCCGCAGGGCCTCGCCTGCGGCTGCGGGTCCCGGGGCTGCTGGGAGACCGAGATCGCCCGGCACGTCTCCCTCGACCGCGACGCCGTCCTGGCGTGCGTCGAGGCGGCCCGGCTCGGTGACCCGGCGGCCCGCGACGCCGTGCGGCAGGCCGCGGACTGGCTCGGCTTCGGCGTCGCCAACCTGGTGAACATCTTCAACCCGACCGCCGTCGTGTTCGGCGGCGCGCTGCGGGAGCTGTACCTCGCCGGCGCCGCCCACGTCCGGAGCCGGCTGTCGACGGCGGCGCTGCCCGGCTGCCGGGACCACGTCCGGCTGCGCACCCCGCTGCTCGGCGACGACGCGCCGCTGGTCGGCGCCGCCGAGCTCGCCTTCGAACGGCTCCTCGCCGACCCCCTGGAGACCGCCGAATCGTGACCGTCCCGGGGCAGACAGGGACCACCCCGGGCCGCAGAATCTCGATCGTGACTCTCGCCGCCACCGGTACCGACGAACGCTGCCCACGCTGCCGGGCGGGCCTCGTCGCGGCGGACCCGGCACCCGCGTGGTGCCCGGCCTGCGAATGGGGACTCGACGCGTTCGACCGGCACCGGGCGCCGCGGACCTGGGGCCTGCGCGCCGGTGACCGGGCCGACCACTGGCTGGCGTTCCGGCTCAACCGGCGCCAGTACGACTCCCTCGGCGGCAGGCCGGTCGGGCACCGCGGCAGTCCCGTGGCCCGGGTCGCGATGCTGCTGCTCGCCACGCCGCTGCTGCTGGTCGCGCCGCTGTGCCTGGCCGCCGGGGTCTACCTCGCCGGCAGCGCCTCGCCCATCGGGATGGTCCTCGGCCCGGCGATCGTCATCTGCACGCTCGTCCTGGCGTGGCCGCGGCGCCGCGAGGAGCCGCTCTGGCGGCCGTGGGTCGTCGACGAGGCCTCCGCGCCGGCGCTGTTCGGCCTCCTGCGCCGGATCGCCGGCGCGGCCGGCACCCCGATGCCGCACGAGGTGCACCTGGACCACGACGTCAACGCGGCCGTCACCGTGCGCGGGTTCCGTCGCCGCCGGGTGCTGTGCGTCGGGCTGCCGCTGTGGGCCGCCCTCGACCCCCAGGAACGTGTCGGGCTGCTCGCGCACGAGTTCGGGCACTTCGTCAACCGCGACGCGCGGCGCGGCCTCGTCGTCCGGGGCGGCCTGCGGGTCCTGCACAGCATGCTCGGCGTGCTGGCCGGCGCCGTGCGCGGCGGCTCGCTGTGGGTGCTGCCGGTGGTGTTCCTCGGGGCACCGGTCCTGTGGCTGCTGTCGGTGGCGCTGCTGGTGCTCTCCGGCCGGGACAGCCAGCGCGCCGAGTACCTCGCCGACCAGCTAGCGACCCGGGTCGCCGGCACTGCCGCGATGGCGGGCCTGTTCGACGGCCTGCTGGTCAGCGACGGCCTGCCCGCCGCGGTCGCGGCGGGGCACCGCAGCCCCGCCGACCCGCTGACCTGGCGGACCGCCGCCGCTCACCTGCGCGCGTCGGCGCCCCTGGAGACCCTCGCCCTGCTCAGCCTCCGGACCGAGGCGTCGCTGCTGCGCTCGCACCCGCCCACCGGTCTGCGCCGGCGGATGGTGCGCTCCCGGCCGGTACAGGCGGCGCAGATCGAACCCGACGAGCGGGAATGGGCGGCGGTCGAACGCGACCTCGCCCCGTGGTTCGCGAAGCTGGCGAAACGGCTCAGTGGCTGAGCAGACCGGCCAGGCGCTGGCAGCTCGGGCGGGCCTCGAGGTGCAGGCGGGCGACGTTGAGCCCGTCGGCGCCGAGCACGGCCAGCAGGGTGGTGCCGGTGACGGCGTACACGGTGAGGTATCCGCCGTCGTTGCGCATCGTCGCGTCACGGAACGGTGACTGCCCCAGCACCAGCGCCACCTGCCGGCCGAGGCCGAAGGTGGTCGCGGCGAGGGCGGCCAGGTCGTGCGGTTCGGTCTCCGGACCCAGGTCCTGGGTGACGAGCAGCCCGTCGACGCCCGCCAGGACGCTGCCGCGGACCCCCGGCACACGCAGGCGGAGGTCCGCCATCTCCGCGCGCACCGGGGAGAGGACCGCGTCGTACGGCTCCGGCCGGGCACCGAACGGGGCGGGTTGGAGCTGGCCCACCGAGCCACCGGGCTCGATGCCCTCCCGGCGCGGCAGGCCGCCCGAGCCGCCCGAGCCGCCTGCGCTGTCCAGGTCGCCGAAGAAGCCCGATGTCACAGTTCGAGGCCCTCTTCGATCAGGCGCAGCTGGTGGCGGGCCAGCGCGAGGTTCGCGCGGGCCTTGGCCAGCGCCACGTACAGGAACAGGCCGTGACCGTTGCGGGAGTGCAGCGGGCGGATCAGGTGGTACTGGCTGTCGAGGGTGATCAGGATGTCCTCGATCGGCTCGCCGATGCCGAGCATCTCGATGGTGCGCAGCTTCGACCGGACGACGTCGGTGTTGCCGGCCGCGGCCACCGTGATGTCGAAGTCGGGGCCGCCACCGAGGGTGCCCAGCGTCATGCCGCTGGTGTAGTCGACGAGCGCGACCGCGAACGCCCCTTCGATGTTCATCGTGCTCTTCAGCGCGACGTCCAGGTTGCTGCTCAAACCGTGCCTCCAGGGGAACCGTGCGTTTGCCGAGGCCAGCGTCGCACAAGGCGATCTCTTCTCACATATTTCGACGCGGCATTTGGCCGGTCGGCTCATCCGCTGCTGACCCCTCGACCGATTGCCGGTCACCCCGAGCGAGCGCGTGCCGCACGCAGCGTCGCGGCACGTCCCGAAGCGCGGGTTCATAAACAGTTTTGACGTTACGAAACATCGACGTCTGTTTTCCGGGGTGACTCCCGGCCGTCACGCGCTCCTACCTTCTGCTGCAGCCCTCCGGGGTCGGCGTCAACCGGACCCGGCCACGGAGCCGGCAACCCCATCGAGGAGGTCTCACCGTGTTGCACCGAATTACGGCGGCCGGCACCGCGCTCGTCGCGGGGCTGGTCGGCGCCTTCGCGGCGGCCGGACCGGCGCTGGCCGCGCCCGCGGTCGGCGCGATCCTGTACGCGGACAGTCCCGACGCGGTTTCGGGTCGCTACATCGTCACCCTGAAAGACGGCTCCACCTCGATCTCCACCCAGGCGACCCGGCTCACCGGCCGGTTCGGCGGCCAGACCCGGCACGTCTACGACCCGGTCCAGCGCGGCTTCTCGGCGAGCATGTCCTCGCAGCAGGCGGCGCGCCTGGCGGCGGACCCGGCCGTGGCGTCGGTGGAGGCGGTCCAGCGCATCACCGTGCTGGACACCCAGAACAACCCGCCGAACTGGGGCGACGACCGCATCGACCAGCGCAGCCTGCCGCTCAACCAGGCGTTCACGTACCCGGCGAACCCGGGCCAGGGCGCGACCGTGTACGTGCTGGACACCGGCCTGAACGCCAGCCACACCGAGTTCACCGGCCGGGTCAAGCAGGGCACCGACATCGTCGACGGGGACAGCAACCCCGCCGACTGCCACGGGCACGGCACGCACGTCGCGGGCACCGCCGTCGGTACCAGCTACGGCATCGCGAAGAAGGCGAGCCTCGTCTCGGTGCGGGTCCTCAACTGCCAGGGCTCGGGCACCAACGACGACCTGATCGCGGGTATCAACTGGGTGCGCGCCAACGCGCAGAAGCCCGCGGTCGCGAACTACTCCATCGGCTGCGGCAGCCGGTGCAGCAGCCAGGCCATGGACAGCGCGGTGTCGAGCCTGATCAGCTCGGGCGTGCAGTTCGTGCAGGCGGCCGGCAACAACGGCGACGACGCCTGCTACTACAGCCCGCAGGGGGTCGCCGCGGCGATCACCGTCGGCAACAGCAACAGCTCCGACGGGCGCAACAGCAGCAGCAACTACGGCTCCTGCCTGGACCTGTTCGCCCCCGGGACGAGCATCGTGTCCGCGTCGTACTCCAGCAACACCGGCAGCGCGACGATGACGGGCACCTCGATGGCGTCGCCGCACGTGGCCGGCGCCGCGGCGCTGTACCTGGGCGCGAACCCGAACGCCACCCCGGCGCAGGTGCGCGACGCCCTGGTGAACAACGGCACCACCGGCAAGATCACCAGCCCGGGCAGCGGCTCGCCGAACGTGCTGCTGTACACCGGCTTCATCGGCGGCGGGACGCCCACCGACCCGTCCGTGACGAACCCGGGCAACAAGAGCTCTGTCGTCGGCCAGTCGGTCGACCTGCAGATCCAGGGCAGCGGCGGCACCACGCCGTACACCTGGAGCGCGTCCGGCCTCCCGGCCGGGCTGTCCATCGGCGCGTCGACCGGTCGGATCACCGGCAGCGCGACGACCGCGGGCACCTCGAACGTCACGGTGACGCTGAAGGACGCGGCCAACAAGACCGCGACCGCGCAGTTCACCTGGACGGTCACCACCGGTGGCGGCGGCTGCACACCCTCGCAGCCCGTCGGCAACGGAGGGTTCGAGAGCGGCACGTCGCCGTGGACCGCGACCGCGAACGTGATCGGGACGTGGTCGCAGTACCCGGCGCGCAGCGGTACCCGCAACGCCTGGCTCAACGGGGGCGGCCGGGTGCAGACCGACACGGTCTCGCAGCAGGTCGCGATCCCGTCCGGCTGCACCTCCGTGCAGCTGCGGTTCTGGATCCGCATCACCACCGCGGAGTACGAGAACCTCGCCTACGACAAGCTGACCGTCACCCTCGGCAGCACCACCGTGGCCACGTATTCGAACCTCGACAAGACGAACGGGTACGTGGAGAAGGTCATCGACGTGAGCGGGTTCGCCGGGCAGACGGTCACGCTGAAGTTCAACGGCGTGGAGGACTGGAACCTGCAGACCAGCTTCGTCCTCGACGACGTGTCCGTCAGCGCGTCCTGACGGCCGCGTGAGGCGGGGAGTGACCGGTCCGGGAGGGGGCCGGTCACTCCCATTCCCAGCGCATGCCGACGATGCCGGGGGGAACGTCGGAGGCGATGACGTGAGCGCCGTGGGTGGAGCCGATCCACGTCTCCCACACGCCCTGGTCCGGCGCGTTGAGCCCGCGGCGCTCGAAGCGCCGGCAGCGCGCCGGCACCGCGTCGTGGTCGAACTGGACCTGCAGCACGTATTCCGTCACCGGTGTCGAGAAGCCCCGGTAGTAGTTGTCCGTCGTTTCCATGGAGTCGCTGCGGTACTGGTACTCCAGCACCACCGTCTCGCCCTGCGCCAGCATCCGATCGAAGATGATCTCGGCCGCGACGAGCCCGCCGGCGTCGCTGCGGACGCGGCCGATGCGGCAGTTGCGGATCGCGTTGATGGTGACGTGCGCGGTCGGGTCGTCGGTGAGGAACACCGCGACCGTGCGGGAGACCCGGTCGATGTTGGCCCGCAGCACCTGCCGGCAGGTGAGGCTGATCTCCTGCCGCTTGGCGCCGACGAGATACAGGTCGTGCAGGCTCAGCCTGGTCAGCTCGTGATACATCCACCGGTCGAGCTCGCCGACCATCTTCGCGACGCTGGTGCCGTCGCTGAACAGCCGGTCGATCTCGATGGTCCCCGGCGGCTGGCTCAGCCACCGCCCGCGCGGCCGGCGCGGCCCGAGCTGCACCATCAGCGACTCCTCGGGCAGCGCGAGGATCTGCTCCAGGAGGCGGACCGCCTTGAGCGACTCGGGCCGCTCGGGCCTGCTGCGACCGCGCCGCCAGTAGCTCAGCGTGGTGATGCTGACGCTGACGCCCTTGCTGGCGAGCCGCTCCTGGATCTCGTCCAGGCGGATGCCGCGGTCCTCGATGGCGAGGTGCAGCGCGGCGGAGAACGGGCCGGTGCGCAGCGCGTGCGCCAGGTCGCGACCCAAGCCCTTCTCCATGCCCGGTGAGTATCTACCCCTTGAGCACTTTTTCCAATGCCGTCGCGACCGTCCGCGCCTCGGCCGCCGTCATCCTGCTGGTGAAGTGCGCGTCGATGCCCGCCAGGTAGGTCGGCGCGGCGGCGCGCAGCCGCGCCCGACCGGCGGTGGTGATCCTCGCGAACGCGGACCGCCCGTCCGCCGGGTTGGCGACCCGCTCGACCAGCCCGGCCTTGGTGAGCTCGTCGACGACGCGGCTGGTCCGGCTGCGGCTCACCACCGCCTTCGCGCCCAGCTCCCCCATCGTGAGCCGCCGCTCCGGCGCCGAGTTGAGCTCGAGCAGCACGTCATACCAGGTCAGCGGCAGTCCGTGGGCCGCCTGCAGCTCCTGGTCCAGCAGCGGGACCAGCGCGGCGTGCACCCGCAGCAGTCCCGCCCACGCGGCCGTGTTGTCCATCGTCACACCGTACCAACTCTTGTGCGCACGCACGCAAGTGGACTAACTTCGTGCGTGCGCACACACATTGGTCGCACCTCTGGAGGCTCGTCATGACCACGCTGCTGCACATCTCGGCGTCCCCGCGCGGCGCCCGCTCGGAGTCCCTCGCCCTCGCGTCGCGCTTCCTGCAGGCGTACCGGGAGGAGCACCCCACCCATACGGTGCAGGAATGGGACCTGTGGGACGGCACGCTCCCCGCCTTCGGCCCGCCCGCTGCGGCCGCGAAGATGGACGTCTTCGCCGGCCTGGAGCCCAGCGGTGCGGGCGCCGCCGCCTGGGCCGCCGCCCGCGCGACCTTCGACGCCTTCGCCGCCGCCGACAAGCTGCTGTTCTCGGTCCCGATGTGGAACGGTTCGGTCCCGTACATCCTGAAGCAGTTCATCGACGTGGTGAGCCAGCCGGGACTGGTCTTCGGCTTCGACCCGGCAGCCGGCTACACCGGCCTGCTCACCGGCCGCAAGGCCGCGGTCGTCTACACCAGCGCCGTCTACGGCGAGGGTCGCGGCCCGGCGTTCGGCGCCGACTTCCAGCAGCCGTTCTTCGACGGCTGGCTGCGCTGGGCCGGCATCACCGACCTCACCACCGTCTCGTTCCGCCCCAACCTCGCCACGGCGGACGCCGCCGCGGGCCGCGCCCTGGCCACCGCCGACGCCGTCGAGGCCGCGAAGCGCTTCTGAGCCCGGCCGCCGGCCGCCTCGCCACCGCCCGTCAGGCGGTGGCGAGGCCCGGCAGCGCGGGGATCGCCGTCGCGAGGAACCCGTCCGCGGCCACCGTGAAGTGCGGCGCGGCCCGCGTCTCCCACCACGACCGCAGCGCGGTGACCGTCTCCTCGGCCCCGGTCCGTTTGTGCACGAACGTCACCGTCCGCTCCCCCGACGCCTTCACGACCACCCGCCCCCGCTTGCACCCGCCGGGGTAGTCGTTCCAGTTGATGCCGTGCTCGGCGAACAACATCTCCTGCGCCTGCCCGGAGTGCACCCCCTGCAGCCGCCGGTGCGGAAACACCGCCTGCGCCGCCATCGCGATGCTGTTGCGCACCGCGTCCCGCTGCCGCCAGACGAAGTACCGGGCGACCTCGGCGGGATCCGCGACGGTGAACACCCGCGCGTCGAACATCGCGGGCACCCCGGGCCGCCGCGCGTTCAGCGTCGCCGTCGCCACCGAGGCCGCCACCGAACACCACTTCTGCACCTCGCCGCCGAACCAGGCCTGCGTCCCCGCCCCCGCGAAGTCGACCGCGAGCACGGACACCTCGTCGGACTGCACGTAGGCGAACACGCTCCCGGCGATCTCCGCGCACAACGCCTCACCCACGGCGTCCATGTCCGCCATGAACGCCTCGTCGTAGGGCTTCGCCGCGCCCCGCAGATACCCGTGGAACGCCCGGCCGTCGACCCGCAGCAGGGTGTGCGTGCGCCGCGGCAGCACCGTCCGCGTCACCCGCTCGTAGCCCTTCATCCGATCCCCGAGCCCGTCCCCGTCGACACCCATGCCCGAGATGCCACCACGCCCCCGCCTCCACCGCACACCATTTTTCCGCGTACGGTGGCGTCCGTGACGGAACCGGCGGGCGGCTCAGCGGTCGGTCACGGCGCCGCGGGGGTCAGCCGTCGGCGCGCGGGCGGACCACGACGACGAGGGTCGTCAACGGGCCGAACAGCAGCGACCAGGCCCACCAGACCAGACCGCTGCGGCCCTTGCCCTGGGCGAGGCCGGCGTTGATCAGTGACAGCAGCAGCCAGAGCAGCCCTGCGCAGACGTAGGACTCCGCCGAGGCGTGGAACTCCACCGATGACCTCTTCCGATCGACAGGATGCGGGCCATCCTAACGATCAACGTCGACGCGCGGTGCCCGTCGAGAGCCGCGGGCCGGTCAGTGCAGGGCGGCCTTCAGGACGATCATCGCGACGCCGAAGCTGCCGGCGACGGCGGTCGACACGAGCCGCTCCAGGGTGCTCAGCCGGCCGTGGCCGCCGATCTCCCAGCCCGCCAGGCACAGCAGCAGGGTGGAGCAGACGAGGGCGGCGACCACCGCGGTGGGCTGGGAGCGGCCGAGCAGGTCGGCGGCGACGAGGACGGCGACCGGCAGGGCGGAGGCGGTCACGATCTCCCAGCCGGTGGTGAGCTGCCGGCGGACCACCGGCCAGCGCGGGCGGTGCCGCTCGTGGAGCCGTTCGGCGACCAGGCGGGCGTAGCGCTCGGCGCTCCAGTACACCAGCAGCGTCACGACGACACCGGCGGCGGTGGCGGCCGCGGTGTGGGCGTGGGAGGTGGCCATGACCGCGGCGCTGACGATCACGCCGTAGATGCCGGCTGCCGTGCCCTCCTCGTCGGCCCGCGCGATCCGCACGCACCAACGGTCTTCGCGGACCCCGGCCGGCGCCTCCTCCGGCGCGGGTGAAGCGCGGCCGCGGGGTCAGAGGCGCTTGGCGAACCAGTGGTGCGCGTACGGCTCGTCGTTGTACGCGGGCACCTCCTCGTAGCCGCTGGAGCGGTAGAGGCGGATCGCCTCGGTGAGGTTGCGGTTGGTGTCCAGGCGGACGGACCGCCAGCCGGCGGATGCCGCGTGGTGCTCCAGCGCGCCCAGGATGCGGCGGCCGACGCCGAGCCCGCGGACCGTGCCGGAGACCCACACGCGTTTGATCTCGGCGGGGGCGCCGGGGTGGAGTTTCACCGCGCCGCAGCCGACCGGCTCGCCGGACAGGGTCGCCAGCAGGAACGCGCCCCTCGGCGGGGTCAGGTCGTCGTCGTCGACGGGCTTGCTGGTCGCCGTGTCGAAGCCGTCGTCGAAGCGCCGGGCCAGCTCGCGGGCATACGCGCGCAGGCAGGCGCGGGCCCTCGGGTCGCCCGGCGGGCACACGGACAGCTCCACCATCGAGGCCATGAGCAGCCGCTCCACCTCCGCCATCGCGGTGGCCAGCCGGCCCCGCTGCCCGTCGCTGAGGGGGCCGAGGATCGACTGGGCCAGGTCGTCGGAGGCGCGGTCGAGCACCGCCCACTCCGCCAGCCCGGCAGGCGTCAGCGACGCTTCCCTGACCCGGGCGTCTCCGCTGGTACCGACACCGACGCCGACCAGGCCGTCGGCCTCCAGGGCACGCAGGAGACGGCTGAGATAGCCGGCGTCCAGGCCGAGCCGGGCGCGCAGGGCGGCCACCTCCGCGCCGGCGGGACCGATCTCCCACAGCAGGCGGGCCTGCCCGAGGGGGCGTCCCCGGGACAGATACTCGTCGTCGAGCGCGCCGACGCGTTGTGTCACGGTCCGGTTGAAGCGCCGGACGGTCGCCAGCAGTTCGTCGTTCACATGTCTGACTATAGTCAGGTAACTCGGAGTGCTGGAAGGCGTGAGGCATACTCGGCGCGTGAAACGACGTCTGTCCGCCCTCGCCGGGGTCGCGCTCGCCCTGGCGGTCGCGTTCGGGATCCGGGCCGTCGACGACGGGGACCTGCGCCAGTACTCCGGCACCGCGCTGTACGCCTCGATGATCTACGCGGGCGTCTTCTTCATCAGGCCCCGAACGACCCCGCTCGTCGCGGGCGCGGCCGCGATCGCGTTCTGCTGGGCGATGGAGCTGTTCCAGCTGACCGGCGTCCCCGCGGACCTCTCTGCGCGCAGCCTCCTGGCGCGATACGTGTTCGGCGTGACGTTCGACCCGGTCGACCTCGCCTGGTACCCGGTCGGCGTCGTGCCGTTGGTGCTGCTCCACGTGCTGGCCGGAAGAAAGTTTCACGGCGCGAGCAGGGAGGACGCCGCCGCGCACCGGTGATATGCCCTCGCCGGGGCGGTGACGGGGTTCAATCCGCGCACCGCCACCCGGAGAGGAGCACCACCATGCGCAGGAGGATTCTCGGCGCAGTCGCGGCGCTCGGGGTCGCCGCCGCCACGACGGTCATCGCCGTGGCAGCCTCGACCCCGGCCACGGCAGCACCCGCGTACAACTACGCGGAGGCCCTGCAGAAGTCGATCTGGTTCTACGAGGCCCAGCAGGCCGGCACCAAGCCCGCGTGGAGCCGGGTCGGGTGGCGCGGCAACGCCGCCACGACCGACGGCGCCGACGTCGGCCTCGACCTGACCGGCGGCTGGTTCGACGCCGGCGACCACGTCAAGTTCGGGTTCCCGATGGCCTTCTCCACCACGATGCTCGCGTGGGGCGCGGTCGAGTACCGCGACGCCTACGTGCAGTCGGGCCAGCTGACGAACCTCGTCAACAACCTTCGCTTCGTCAACGACTACTTCATCAAGGCCCACCCGTCGCCGAACGTCCTCTACGGCCAGATCGGCTCCGGCAACCCCGACCACGCCTGGTGGGGACCGGCCGAGGTGATGCCGATGGCGCGCCCCTCGTACAAGATCGACGCCACCTGCGGCGGCTCCGACCTCGCCGGTGAGACGGCCGCCGCCATGGCCGCCTCCTCGATCGTGATCCGCCCGACCGACGCCACCTACGCCGACAAGCTCGTCACGCACGCCAAGCAGCTCTACGCGTTCGCCGACGCCGTGCGCAAGAAGTACAGCGAGTGCATCACCGACGCGGCCAGCTACTACAACTCGTGGAGCGGCTTCAACGACGAGCTCGTCTGGGGCGCGATCTGGCTCTACCGCGCCACCAACGACGCGAGCTACCTCGCCAAGGCCGAGGCCGGCTACGACAACCTCAGCAACGAGAACCAGACGACCACGAAGTCCTACAAGTGGACGATCGCCTGGGACGACAAGTCGTACGGCTGCTACGTGCTGCTGGCCAAGCTCACCGGCAAGCAGCGCTACGTCGACGACGCCAACCGGTGGCTGGACTACTGGAGCGTCGGCGTCAACGGCCAGAAGGTGCCCACGTCGCCCGGCGGCCAGGCCGTCCTGGACAGCTGGGGCTCGCTGCGCTACGCGGCCAACACGTCGTTCGTCGCGCTGCTGTACAGCGACTGGCTCACCGACGCGACGCGCAAGGCGCGGTACCACGACTTCGGCGTCCGCCAGATCAACTACATCCTGGGCGACAACCCCCGCAACTCCAGCTACATGATCGGCTTCGGGGCCAACTCGCCGCGCAACCCGCACCACCGCACCGCGCACGGGTCCTGGACCGACCAGCTCACCAACCCCGAGGTCTCCCGGCACGTCCTGTACGGCGCGCTCGTCGGCGGTCCTTCGTCACCGAACGACAGCTACACCGACAGCCGGTCCGACTACGTGATGAACGAGGTCGCCACCGACTACAACGCCGGGTTCACCTCCGCCCTGGCCCGCATGTACCGCGAGTACGGCGGCACGGCGCTGGCCAACTTCCCGGTCGCGGAGACCCCGGACGGGCCCGAGATGTACGTCGAGTCGTCCATCAACACACCCGGCACGACGTTCACCGAGATCAAGGCGATGGTCTACAACAAGTCGGCGTGGCCGGCACGGACCCTCGACCAGGGCTCGTTCCGCTACTACTTCACCCTCGACGGCACGACCACGCCGTCGCAGATCACGCTGTCCAGCGCCTACAACCAGTGCACCGCGCCGACCGGCCCGACGCTGGTCAGCGGCAGCACGTACTACGTCACCGTCAGCTGCGTGGGGCAGAAGATCGCGCCGGCCGGGCAGTCCGCGTGGCGGCGCGAGGTCCAGTTCCGCATCGCGTCCTCCGGCACGTGGGACCCGACCAACGACTGGTCCTACCCGGCGGCCGCGGGCCCGAACACCCACATCACCCTCTACGACGGCGCCACCAAGGTCTGGGGCGACGCCCCCGGCACCGGCCCCGCCGACACCACCCCGCCGTCCAGGCCCGGCACGCCGACGTTCACCAACGTCACGTCGACGTCGGTCACCGCCTCCTGGACGGCCTCGACCGACAACGTCGGCGTCGCGTCGTACCGGGTGTCGTCGGCCACCGGCGTCGTCGGCACCACGACCGGCACCTCCCTGGCCATCACCGGCCTGACGCCGGCGACCGCCTACAGCTTCACGGTCGTCGCGCTGGACACCTCCGGCAACGCGTCCACGGCGTCGGCGGCCGGCACCGTCACGACCTCACCGGCCACCGGTGACGTCACGCCGCCGACGAAGCCCGGCACGCCGGTCGCGTCGGCGGTCACCAGCAGCGGCGCGACGCTGTCCTGGACCGCGTCGACCGACGCCGTCGGCGTCACCGGCTACGACGTCCTGCGCCTCGGCGGCACCGCCGGGCCGGTCGTCGTCGCCACCGCCACCGGCACGACCGCCACGGTCACCGGGCTCACCGCGTCCACCGCCTACCAGTTCGCCGTCCGGGCGAAGGACGCCGCCGGCAACCTGTCGACGCTGTCGGACCCGGTCACGGTGACGACGACCGGCACCAGCACCGGGAAGTCCTGCGAGGCCACCTACCGCGTCACGAACCAGTGGGGCGACGGCTTCAACGGCGAGGTGACGGTGCGCAACTCCGGCGGGCAGGCGATCACCGGCTGGACGGTGACGTTCACGTTCCCGGGCAACCAGCGGATCAGCAACGGCTGGTCCGGCGTCTTCTCGCAGACCGGCGCGGCCGTCACCGTCCGCAACGCCGACTACAACGGTGCGCTGGCACCGGCGGCGTCGGCGGCGGCCGGCTTCAGCGCCTCCTACAGTGGCACGAACACCGGCCCTGCCACCCTCACCTGCACCGCCAGCTGAGGATCTTTTGCAAGAGCGGCCCCCGGCATTTGCCCGCCGGGGGCCGTACCATCGGTGGTGATGGCCGAAGCCGTGATCGACCTGGACGCGCCGGTGGTCGCCGTGCCCCCGCGGCGCCGTTCGCTCACGCCCCGGGCCCTGCTGCTCGCGGTGTGCGCGCTGGCCGCCGCCGTGCCGGCCACCGCACCCGCGCCGATGTCCTTCGCCCAGCGGCTGCCGGTCTCGGTGTACTGCTCAGGCATGGCACTGCCCGGCGGCCGGCTCAACATCGTCGAGGGCGACGCCTGGATCCTCCTCGACGGCCAGACCGGCGTCGTCCTCAGCACCGGCCACTGCCCCCGGTGACCCGCAGCGAGGTGCTCTTCGTCGGCGGCAGGTCCGGGGTCGGCAAGAGCAGCGTCGCCGCCGAGCTGCACGCCCAGCTGTCCGCGGCGGAGGTCCGGCACTGCGTCATCGAGGGCGATAACCTGGACCTGGCCTTCCCGCCGCCGTGGGAGCACGGGCTCGCCGAGCGCAACCTCGCCGCCATGTGGGCCAACTACCGCTCCCTCGGGTATCACCGGCTCATCTACACCAACACGGTCAGCGTCCGGCAGGTCCCGCGGCTGACCGAGGCCATGGGTGACGACCCGCTCGTCACCGCCGTGCTGCTCACCTCCTCCGACGCGACGGCCCGCACCCGCCTGGCCCGGCGCGAGATCGGCACCGCGCTGCTCGCCCACGTGGAGCGCAGCGACGCCGCGGCACGGTCGCTCGACGCGTCGGCGCCGGCTTCGGTACACCGCATCCCCACCGACGACCGGGCCGTCCCGGACATCGCGGCCGGGATCCTGGCGCTGACAGGTTGGCGCCGCTAGCGCTTCGCGGGTTCGCGTCGCTGTTTGACCACCCGCGCCGATCTGCCGCCAGGGACCCATGCCGCGCTCGGCTTCGCCGCCGCCCACCCGGAAGCGTTCCGGTCGTGGCACGCCGGCTCCGACACGCTGGTCCTGGTCGCCGCACACCCGTCCCTGCCGCGCGGCGTCCGCCGCCGGTCACCGCCACGTCAGGTTTCCAGAGCCGGACCTCGGGGGCGCGCCGACCGCGGCCGCCGTCGAACCGGCCGCGCACCGGCTCCTCTCCCACCTGCCCCTTCCCCTGCGCAGTCACAGGGAGGTGAACACCATGACCACCGACCTCACCGGTCGTGCCGCCCTCGACACCTCAACCGGCGGGTCGCCGCCCAGCGCTTCGTGCCGCGGACCCTGACCGGGGCCGAACACCTCGCGGCCCGCGACCGGCGGCCCTCGCCCTGACCGTCCACAACGGGCCGGCCCCGGCCCACGCCTCATGCCGTCTCCAAAACAGCACGTGGCGGGTTCGACTCCCGCCTGAGGCTGCCGCCCTCTCACCCCACCCGGTGGGTGTGCGCGGGCGCGGCACTAGGGTCGTGCGCATGGTGGGGGTACCGCGGGTGGTCGCGTCGGGTGAGCTGGTGGCTCGGGTGGGCGGGGTGGCCGTGCACCTGCTCACGGTCGAGGCGTGGGACGGGCGGGTCGCCGTGCGGGTCGTCGGGGTGCCCGATGACGGTGCGCTGCAAGCGATGCGGGCGCACGACGTGGCGATGGCCGAGTGGTACACGTCCGCGGCGGCCGCCGCCGGGACCCGGCCGCCGAGGTCGCCGGCCGACGAGACCCTCGAGGCGCTGCGGGTGCAGGCCGAGCAGGGCGGGGTGCCGCTGCGGGCGATGGTCCGGTCGCACGGCGGCAGCGGGACCGAGTGGCTCGGGCAGTGGGTGTTCGAGGCCGGCACCGGCATGGTCAAGCTGACCGTCGAGGCCGGCGACGACCGGTGGAGCGAGACCTTCGACCTGGCATAGGCCGCATCGGCCGGTGTGCCATTTCGCGACGAGCCCTTGACCGCAGTGGAGGGGATAAATATGGTGCGACATCTATAAGTAAACTTGACTAACAACTGGGGGACCGCCATGCACTCCCCGCCCGTCAGGCGCATCGTCGCCGTCCTCGCCGCCGCCGTCTGCGTCGCCGCACTGCAGGTCGCGGGCACCGCACCCGCACACGCCGACACCGTCGGCCCGATCACCGGCGGCGCGTCCGGTAAATGCATCGACGTCCCGTCCGCGAGCACCGTCAACGGGACCCAGGTCCAGATCTACACCTGCAACGGCAGCGCCGCGCAGACGTGGACCGTCGGCAACGACGGCACGGTCCGGGCGCTGGGCAACAAGTGCCTCGACGTCGCGGGCGGTGTCAACGCCAACGGCACCAAGGTGCAGATCTGGGACTGCGCCGCCGGCAACGCCAACCAGCAGTGGACGTACAACAGCGCCACCCGCGCGCTGAGCAACCCCGTCACCGGCCGCTGCCTCGACGTCGTCAACGGCGGCACCGCCGACGCCTCGAAGCTGCACATCTGGGCCTGCAACGCCGCCCTCGGCAGCCAGCAGTGGAACCTCGCCGGCGGCCCGCCGCAGGCGTTCACCGACTACCAGGCCGAGAACGCGGCGATCACCCAGGGCGTGGTCGAGTCCAACCACGCCGGATACACCGGCACCGGCTTCGTCAACTACGACAACGTGGCCGGCTCGGCCGTGCAGTTCACCGTCTCGGTGTCCGCGGCCGGCAACTACCCGCTGACCCTGCGCTACGCCAACGGCACCACCGTCGACCGGCCGATGGACATCACCGTCAACGGCACCCCCGCCGCCCCGGGCCTGTCGTTCCCCGGCACCGGCGCCTGGCCGACGTGGGCCGAGAAGACCGTGACCGCGAGCCTCGCCGCCGGCACCAACACCGTCCGGGCCGTCGCCACGACCGCCAACGGCGGGCCCAACCTGGACCGGCTGCGGGTCACCGCGCCGTCGGACAGCCAGCCGCCGACCGCGCCCGGCAACCTGCGGGTCGTCGGCGCGGTCCGGCCCACCGGCGTCGACCTCGCCTGGAACGCCGCCACCGACAACGTCGGCGTGTCCCGCTACGTCGTGTACAACGGCGGCAACGTGGTCGCGGAGGTCGGCGGCAACATCCTCACCGCCACGCTGACGCTGCAGCCGAACACCTCCTACGTGTTCAGCGTCCTGGCGTACGACGCGGCGGGCAACCCGTCGCAGGGCAGCAACAACCTGCCGGTGACCACCCCGCCGAGCACGGACAACCAGCCGCCCACGACCCCCGGCGGCCTGCGCGCCACGGCCGTCACCGCCAGCACCGTGAGCCTCGCCTGGAACGCCGCCACCGACAACGTCGGCGTCCGTGGCTACCGGGTGTCGCGCAACGGCACGCAGATCGCGGACGTGCCGGACCTGACGGCCTCCGACACCGGGCTCAGCCCGGCGACGACCTACCAGTACACCGTGCTCGCCTACGACGCGAACGGCAACACGTCACCGGTGAGCCCCGCCCTGGCCGTCACCACGTCGACGCAGGCGGGCGGCGGCGACCCCGTCTTCGACCGCAACGTCAACACGGCGCTGGACCTGCCGTGGGGGATCGCGTTCCTGCCCGACGGCAGCGCGCTGGTCGCGGAGCGGGACCGGTTCGAGATCGTGCGGGTCACCGCCGCCGGGCAGAAGACGGTCGTCGGCACCGTCTCCGAGGCCGTCACCACCAGCGGCGAAGGCGGCCTGCTCGGCCTCGCCGTCGGCCCGACGTTCGCGACCGACCACTGGGTGTACGCCTTCCACACCGCCGCCACCGACAACCGCCTGGTCCGGTTCAAGTACGAGAACGGCACCATCGGACCGCGCGAGGCGCTCGTCACCGGGATCGCGAAGAACCGCTTCCACAACGGGGGGCGGGTGAGGTTCGGTCCGGACGGCTACATCTACGTCACCACCGGCGACGGCCAGGACAGCAGCCGCGCGCAGAACCCGAACTCGCTCAACGGCAAGATCCTGCGGGTCACCACCACCGGCGCGGCCGCGCCCGGCAACCCGTTCGGCACCCGCGTCTACAGCCTCGGCCACCGCAACCCGCAGGGCCTCGCCTGGGACTCGCAGGGCCGGCTGTGGTCCTCGGAGTTCGGCGACAACACCTGGGACGAGCTCAACCTGATCACCCCGGGCGGCAACTACGGCTGGCCGACCTGCGAGGGCACCTGCGGCAACCCCGCGTTCGTCAACCCGGTGCGGCAGTGGAGCACGTCGTCGGCGTCGCCGAGCGGCATCGAGATCGTCAACGACTGGATCTACATGGCGGCGGTCCGCGGCACCCGCCTGTGGGTCATGAAGATCACCGGCAACACCACCGACACGCCGCGGGCCTTCTTCAACGGCTCGTGGGGCCGCCTGCGCACGGTGGTCAAGACCCCGGACGGCGGTCTCTGGCTCACGTCGACGAACAACGACATGAACGGCGGCACCCCGACGGTGCTCAACAACGTCATCGTCCGCCTGCGCTTCGGCCCGTGACCGTTACCCGGGCAGTGCCCGGGTAACAGTCAGTGCATGCCCCCTCACATCGCACAGTGCACCATCGACGTCACCGACGTCGACCTGATGACCCGCTTCTGGTCCGAGGCCCTCGGCTACACCGTCGGCCCCGACGCGGACGCCGGCGGCGCCCACCTCTTCGGCGCCCCCGGCGTGCCGTCGCTCTTCCTGCAGCGCGCCACCACCCCGCGCCCGGCGAAGAACCGCGTCCACCTCGACCTCCGCCTCGACCCGTCCCTCGACGTCGAGGCGGAGGTCGTCCGGCTCGTCGCCCTCGGCGCCCACCCCGCCGTTGTCGGCCAGACCGGCACCGAAGGCTTCACTGTCCTGTCCGACCCCGAGGGCAACGAGTTCTGCCTCCTCCACCCGCACTGACATTCCCGGCCCCTCCTGACGTGGTCAGCCGGCGGCGCCCATGACGAGGCCTTCGATGGTGTGCTTCTGGCGGATCGGGGTGAGCTCGTCGACGACCGGGCAATGGAGGTGGTCGCGGGCCTGCTGCGGCAGGGAGGCCCAGTACGCCTTCGTGACGGCCATGTCGTGGCGGGCGGCGTTGCCGGCGTCGGGGGCGTCGACGCCGAGGACCAGGACGGGCCGGGCGGTGCCGGAGACGTTGGCGGTGCCACGGTGCACGGTCAGCGCCGAGCGGGCCGAGATGTCGCCGCGGCGGGGGTACTTGCGGACGGCGCGCGACGCGTACCGGGGCCAGGACGAGCTGGGCGGGAACATGCCGTGCTCGAAGTCCGGCTCGTCGTCGAACTGGGTGCCGGGTGCGATCTCGAACGGGCCCATCGCCTCGACGGTGTCGACGCCGGTGAGGTTGAAGGCCAGGGAGTTGAGGCGGCGCTCGTGGCGGGTCGCGTCCGGCATGGGGAAGTCGCGGTGCCAGGGCTGGTCGACGGCGCCCGGGAAGGGGATGTCGAAGCCGAGCTCCACGATCTCGTACTCCGCGCCCAGCACGGCGGCGCAGACGGCGGTGACCCACGGGTGGGTGACCAGGTCGGCGAAGCCGCGCAGCTGCTCGGGGTGGATCTCGACGTAGTAGCGCTGCGGGCCGCGACCGACCGCGCCGTCGGGTCGTGATCGCGCCTCGGCGAAGGCGGTCTCGATGTCCTCGCGCATCCGGTCCGCCCATTCGGTGCTGAACGCGCCAGGACAAGCGGTGATGCCGTCGCGGTAGATGTCTTCCAGGGGAGTCATGGGACGAGTTTGCAACGTTGCATGCAACGTTGCAAGTGCTCATCTAGAATGACCGTTCGTGGGAGCCAGCCTGAAGGACGTCGCCGAGCGGGCGGGTGTCTCGGTCCGCACCGTCTCCAACGTGGTCAACGACTTCCCGCTGGTCGCGCCCGGCACCCGGGCCCGTGTGCAGCGGGCGATCGACGAGTTGCAGTACCGGCCCAACGCCGCCGCCCGCAGCCTGCGCGGCGGCCGGTCCGGGCTGGTCGGCCTCGTCGTGCCGGAGATCGCGTCGCCGTACTTCGGCGAGCTCGCCGCCCTGCTCACCCGCGGCGCCGAGGCCAGGTCGTGGACGCTGCTGGTCGATCAGACCGACGGCGACGCCGACCGGGAGCGGCGGCTGTTCGACGGCGTCCGGGGGCAGGTCGTCGACGGTCTCGTCATCAACCCGTGGGCGCTCTCCCCCGCCGAGCTGCTGCCGCTGCCCGGCCGGCCGCCGCTGGTCCTGCTGGGTGAGCGCAGCGGCACCTTCGACCACGTGGCCATCGACGACGTGACCGCGGCGACCCAGGCGGTCAGGCATCTCATCGCCCTGGGCCGGACCCGCGTCGCCGCGATCGGCCTGCAGCCGCACCTGGCCAACGGCACCGCCGAGCACCGGCTGGCCGGTTACCGCGCCGCGCTCGCGGAGGCCGGGCTGCCTGCCGACCCGGCGCTCGAGGTGCCGGTGCGGGCCCTGCACCGCGCCGACGGCGCCGCGGCCCTCGACGGCCTGCGCGCCGCGGGCATCGCCTTCGACGCGCTGTTCTGCTTCAACGACGAGCTCGCCCTCGGCGCGATCCGCGCGGCGCTGCGCGCCGGCCTGCGGGTGCCGCGCGACGTGGCGGTCGCCGGCGTCGACGACATCGAAGACGGACGCTACTCGACGCCGACGCTGACGACGGTCGCGCCGGACAAGGCGGCGATCGCCCGGCACGCCCTGGACTGCCTCGCCGAGCGCCTCACGGCGGCCACGGCCGGCCTGCCCGCCCGCCGCGTCACGGTCCCGCACCGCCTCGAGATCCGCGAGAGCACCACCGGCTGACGCGCGTCGCGTCCGGTAGCCGACGCAACGGTGATGTCCGGCCGGGCCGCCCGTCGCCGTCCTGCAGTGCATGCAACGGGATACGCGGGTGCTCACCGCCGCCACATTGGTGCACTCGATCGGCACGGGCAGCTTCGCCGCCGGCAGCGCGGTGTTCCTCACCAGGTCCGCCGGGCTGCGCGCCGGGGAGGTCGGCGCCGGCATGACCCTGGCCGGGTTCGTCGCGGTCGCCGCGGCGCTCGTCGCGGGGCGGCTCGCGGACCGGTTCGGCGCCCGTGACCTGCTCGTCGCGATGACGGCCGCGCAGGCGGTGCTGATGCCGCTGTACGCCGCCGTCCACGACGTCGCCTGCTTCCTGGCCGTGATCTGCGTGCTGACCGCCGCCGACCACGCCGCCCGGGTCGCCCGCGACACCGTCGTCGCCGGCATGACCGGCGACGCCGACCGGATCCGGGTCAAGGGCTGCCTGCGCACCGCGGCCAAGATCGGCGTGTCCGTGGGCACCCTGGCCGCGATCGTGCCGCTGCAGGTGGGCACCCGCCCCGCGTACCTCGTCATGATCTTCGGCAACGCGCTCGCGGCGGCGCTGACCGCCGCGCTGTCGGCGCTGCTCCCCCGCCACCGGCCGGCACCGCGCCGGGCGGCCGCCCGGCCGGTGACCCGCGACCTGCCCTACCTGTCGGTGGCGGTGCTGTGCGGTCTGCAGGCGACCTACCGCAGCCTGCTCACGATCGCCCTGCCGCTGTGGGTGATCACCCGCACCGGCGCGCCCGACGTCACCGTCGCCTTCCTGCTCGGCGGTCACACGCTGCTCAGCGTCGTCCTGCAGATCCCGTTCGCCCGGCGCGCGGCCGGGGTCACCGCCTGGCGCGGGGCCGCACTGATCGCCTCGGCCTGCGTCCTGATGGCCTTGTCGGCGGTGGTACCGCCGCTGCCCGCCGTCGCACTGCTGGCGGCTGGCGTCGCGGTGCTGACGGTGAGCGAGCTGCTGACGTCGCTCGCCGCGTGGACGCTGAACTTCGACCTCGCCGACCGCCGCGAACCCGGGCGCTACCAGGGCATGTTCAGCCTCGGCATGTCGGTGGAGGGGGTCGCCGGGCCACTGCTCGCCACCGGCGTCGTCCTCGGCCTCGGCATCCCTGGATGGATCCTGGCGGGCCTGCTGTCCGCGGCCCTCGGCGGCGCCGTCACCCACGCCGCCGGCTGGGCCCGCCGCACCCGCCCGTTCCCCAGCCCGGCCTGACGCCGGGCGGGCTACGATCCTCGTCGGACTTTGATGGGCGTCGAAGGGGGCCGCTGTGGCGGAGCGTGGGCTGGACGAGGCACTGCGGGAGCATCTGGCGGCGCTGGACGCCAAGAACCTCGACGCGTATGCGGCGACGCTCGCCGACGAGGTCCAGCTGATCCTGCCCAACGGCACGCTGCTGGACGGGAAGGCCGCGGTCGTCGAGCTGCACCGGGAGATGTTCGCCGACGACACCTGGACGCAGGAGCGCACCGTCCGGCGGGTGATCGAGGCCGGCGGCGCTGGGTGGGTGCTCATCGAGTACCGGTTCGTCGTCGTCGACGCCGAAGGGGCGGTCGAGTCGGACACCCACGCCTACTTCACGCTCACCTACGCCCTCGTCGACGGGCAATGGCTGGTCATCGCCGACCAGAACACCCGGCTGCCCTAGCTCGGCCCTGGCTCGGCCCTGGCTCGGCACAGCTCAGCACAGCTCGCCGATCGGCACGGGTGCCTGCTGGACGGGCCGGTCGTGCTCGTCGAGCACGACCAGCCCGGTGCCGAAGTCCTCGTCCTCGTCGTCCTCGAGGATCAGCACCAGCGACAGCACGAACGGCAGCAGCGTCTCCGCCGGTCCGGGACCGGTGCCCACCACCGCGGTGGACAGCCTCGACAGCCACGTGAGCCGGTCCAGGCCGGCGGCGAACCGGCGGGCCAGCCACAACTGCCGGTCGCGGCGCATGACGTACCGGTCCAGCGCCGCCGACGCCGAGCGGTGGTCGGTGACCAGGTTCAGCGGCACGTCGCCGCGCTCGGCGCGCTCCGCCTGCAGCTCCGCGTAGTGCACGAACGAGCGCACCATCACCGAGCACACGAACGGCGCCAGCAGGTTGGTGAACCCGCCCGCGACCCGCAGCGCCGACCGGCCTTCGCCGTGCCCGGCGAAGTACACCTCACCGGTCGGAAGCAGCGCCAGGACGTGCTCGGCGAGGTCGGACGGTCCTTGCGGCCGGTAGGCCCCGGCCGTGAACCCGCCGATCGTCATGTCGGGGCGGGCCGAGATCCAGAAGTCGGACCGCCGCACGACGTGCTGGCCCGGCACCGGCACGTCGAGCGGGTGCCCGACCTGCTCCCACGTGTAGTCGGCGTTGAGGACGAAGAACTGCTCGTTGTGCGGCGGCAGGTGCAGGCCGCGCGAGCCGAAGCACAGCGGCAGCGTGTTCAGCGACTCCGTGAACGTCAGGCCGGACAGCCAGGCGTGCGCGCGGGCGCTGAGCACGCCGCCGCGGATGACGGTGCGGTACTCGTGGCCGTCCCCGCCGATCCTCGCGACGGTGCGCTGCACGTCGCCGAGGTGCAGGTGCTCGCCGACGAGGTCGCGCAACGCACCGGCGCGGGCGGTGTCGGTGACCACCGGCCCGCTGTCCTGCCCGCCGACCTGCCCGGTGTCCGGCCCGGCGAGGCGTGGCCGGGTGCGGCCCCACATCGGTGATCGGGTCCGGAACGGTGTGAAGTCGTCGACGATCGTCAGCCGGTGGTCGATCAGGCGCAGCAGCCGCCCGATCCTGACGCCGATCCGCAGCCGCGGGCCGCGGAAGCAGGCGGACCCGGGCCGCGGGTCACTGGGATGCATGGCGGGAACCTCCTGAGGTCGTCGTCGCGCGCGTCGCGAGTAGGACGGCCGGGCGCCGCCGGTGATACCGCCGCGCCGCGACGGAGCGTGTCCGGTTGGCGACATCGGCCTCCGGTATCAGACGGACCGCCCGCCCGTCCTGCCTTGCGACCTCATCCCACCGAGCCGCAAGGGAGCAGCCATGCCAGAACCGGGCGTCGTCGAGGCCGCCACCACCGGCCTGCTGCGCCGGGTCGGCGGCGCGGGCCTCACCGCCCGCTCCGGCCCGCCGCCGGCCGCCGGCACGAGCACGGCCAAAGGGCCCGACGGCCCCGAGCCGAAGAAGCCCGACGTGTACGTCTGGCTGGTCGGGCTGCTGCCCGAGCAGGGCCTCCGGCCCGTCACGGGCGTCGACCCGGTCCGGTTCCGGATGCGGTTCCTGCTGGCCACCGCCCGCGCCGACGACGTCGCGACGCTCGACCGGCTGCTCGCCGTCACCGCCGCCGGGCCGCACCCGCCGGTCTTCGACGAGGTGCCGGCGCACGTGTGGCAGTCGGCCGGGGTACCGGCCAGGCCGGCGTTCTGCGTCGACATCCCCGGCCACCTCGACCGGACGCTGCCCGTGGCGCCGCGGGTCACCGCGCCGCTGCGGATCGACACGGTGCCGTTGCGGCCCCTGTCCGGCGTGGTGCTCGGACCCCGCGACACGCCGGTCCCCGGCATGCGGGTGGAGAGCGCTGACCGTACCCAGGTCGCCTACACCGGCGCCGACGGCAGGTTCGTCCTGCCCGGACTGCCGGCGGGCCAGGATGTGCGGCTGCGGCTGACCGGCCGCGGCCTTCGGTTCCACCACCACGTCACCGCCGATACCGCCGCCCCGGCGGTCATCCGGTGCGAGATCACGGAGGTATGACATGCCCTACTACGCGTCTCCCGGCGTCTACGTCGAGGAGGTCAGCGGCGGCGCCCGGCCCATCGGCGCGGTCGGCACCAGCACCGCCGGGTTCGTCGGCACGGCACCGGACCGCGACGCCCGCCGCAACGAGGCGGTCGCCGTCGGCAGCTGGTCGGAGTTCCTGCGCATCTACGCCGGCGGCACCGAGACCCCGGCGAGCACCCCGCTGGCCCGGGCCGTCTACGGGTTCTTCGACAACGGCGGCGGCCGCTGCTACGTCGTCAACATCCCGCCGGGCGACCCGATCGCCGGCACCGGGCGCACCCGCTCCGGGCTCGGCCTGCTGGAGGCGATCGACGAGATCGCGATCGTCGCCGCGCCCGGCTACACCGACGTGCTCTCGCACGAGGACCTGCTCAAGCACTGCGAGAACCTCGGCGACCGGATGGCGATCCTCGACCCGCCGGAGGAGATCACCGACGTGGAGCGGCTTGTGCGGGTCGCCACCCCGCCGCCGGCCAAGAAGCCGGCGAAGACGGCCACGGACGGCCAGCAGCCCGCCCCGCAGGCCGCTGCCGACGACGGCGGCCTGCGCCCCCGCCAGAGCGACTACGGCACCTTCTACGTGCCGTGGCTGGTCGTGCGCGACCCGCTCAGCGGTGACGTGGTGTCCACCCCGCCGAGCGGGCACGTCGCCGGCCTCTGGGCCCGCAACGACGCGCTGCGCGGCGTGCACAAGGCGCCCGCCAACGAGCCCGTCCGGGGCGCCGTCGACCTCACGTACCGGGTGACCCGAGCCGAGCAGGACCTGCTCAACCCGGCCGGGGTCAACTGCATCCGCTACTTCCCGTCCGAGGGCATCAGGGTCTGGGGGGCGCGCACCCTCGCCGCGGAGGCGTCCGAGTGGCGCTACCTCAACGTCCGGCGGCTCTTCTCCATGCTCAAGGAGTCCATCGGCGACGGCACCCGCTGGATCGTGTTCGAGCCCAACGACGAGCAGCTGTGGCGCTCGATCCGGCGGGACATCAGCGCGTTCCTGACCCGGGTGTGGCGCGACGGCGCGCTGCTGGGCGCGACCCCGCAGGAGGCGTTCTTCGTCAAGTGCGACGCCGAGACCAACCCCGCCGACGTCCGCGACGCGGGCCAGGTCGTCGCCCTCATCGGCGTCGCGCCGGTGAAGCCCGCCGAGTTCGTCGTGTTCAAGCTCAGCCAGTCCTCCATCGGATCCGAAGCCCAGTAAGGGGAGCAGCTCGATGACCGCACCCGTCCCGGCCCCGTCGGCACAGCCCGGCAACTCGGTCGACCCGTTTCGCGCGTACAACTTCAAGCTCCTCATCAACAACGTCACCGAGGGCCATTTCACGGAGGTGACCGGGCTCGGCGTCAAGGTCGAGCGGATCTCCTACCGCGAGGCCGGCAACAGCAGCGTCGTGCGCGCCATCCCCGGGCGCGTCACGTACCCGCCGGTGACGCTGCGCTTCGGCCTCACCAACTCCACCGACCTGTGGCAGTGGCTGATGACCGCCGTCGAGGGCAAGGTCAGCCGCCGCAACATCTCCATCGTCATGCTCGACGCGGCCGGTGTCGCCGAGGCGCTGCGGTGGAACCTCATCAATGCCTGGCCGCAGGAGTGGTTCGGCGCGCCCCTGGACGCCATGAGCCGTGACCTGGCCATCGAGACCCTGGTGCTCGCGCACGAGGGCCTGCAGCGGGAGGCCGGCGGTGGCACCGCGTCGGCTGCGTAGCAGCGTCTCGGCCGGCCTGCGCTGGACGGCGGCCCGGGCGACCGCGGCCGCCGACCGCCTCGACGCGGCACCGGCACCGGATCCGGCGGTCGCTGCCGAGGAGTGGGCTCCGCAAGGGGCGCCGGAGCACTGGCTGGCCCTGGTCCGCCAGCACGCCCCGCAGCTCCTGCGACCGCCGGTGCGGCAGGCGCCGCACCCGAAGGTCCCGGCGAAGGTGCTGGCGTTCGCCCCGGTCGCCCCGATCGCGCCGGCACCTCCGCCGGCACTCGTGCGGTCGGACGTGCACGTGGTGGCGCCGGCCGGTCCGGCGCCCGTGGTGTCGCGTGTGGAGACGGCGGTCGCGGTCACCGCGGCCGCCGGCCCCCGCCGCACGGTGACCTCCACCGTGGACGTCGAGCTGCGCAGCGCCGTGCCGGATCCACGGCACTTCCCCGAACCCGCGCGGCGGCCGGCACCACCGGCCGGGGCCGAGGGGCACACACCCGGACCCGCACGCCGGCCTCAGCGGCACGAACCCGAACCCACGCGCCGGTCTCAGCGGCACGAACCCGAACCCACGCGCCGGTCTCAGCGGCGCGCGCTCGGAGCCGTGCCGCAGGTCGAGGTCGTGGAGCTCGCCGCCGTGCCCGTGCCGCGCACCCGGGTCACGGAGCCCGTGCCCGTGCCGGTCCGGCCGCGGCCCGATGCGGAGCCGAGGACGTTCCGGGCGAAGCGGCCCGTGGTCCACTTCCCGGATCTCGAGCCGGCCGTGAGCGACCCGGTGGTGCCGCACCGGTCCGACCTTCCGGAACCGGCGCGCACCGCCTGGCAGCGGCCTTCGCAACCGGCGGATCCCTCCGCACCGGCACGGCTCGCCCCGCCGGCGGCGGACCCCGCACCGCGGACCCGCACCGTCCCGGACGACCGGGGCGGCGAGGACGTCGTCAGGCGCGGGCCGTGGCCCCGGCTCGACGGTGAGGACGACAGCCACGCCGACAGCGGTCGCGGACATCCGGCAGGACGGGCGATGCGCTCCCCGGCGGTTCCCGGCGGTCCGGAGCGCTCCCGTACACCGGCGGAGAACACCGACGCAGTGGCGGTTCCCGGACGGTGGCCGGAGCTGCCCGACGACACCACACAGTGGACGGTCGCGCCGCGGCGGGGCGACGGCCGGGCCCGCCGGCTCGACGAGGAACAGCGAGGACTGCCATGGAACGCGTAGCGTTCGTCGTCGACGACACCGGCGAGCGGATCGACTGCCTGCTCAACCCGGAAACGTTCGAGGTCAAACGGCTCGCCGGCATCCGCACGCCCGCCGCGCAGGGCGCCCGCCTGGTGGGGCGTGGACGGGTCGACGACCCGGTGCGGTTCACCGGCGGCGGGCGCACCGAACTGCTGCTGGACATGGTGTTCGACGTCGCGTTCGCCGAGTCGCGGACCGCGCCGCAGGACGTCCGGGAGCTGACCGCGAAGCTGTGGAACCTCGCGGAGAACACCGCGGAGGAGCTCGGCTCCGCGCGCCCGCCGCTGATCCGCCTCGTGTGGGGCCGGTCGTGGAACGTGCCGGGCGTCATCGCCGCGATCGCGGAACGCTTCGACGCGTTCGGGCCGACGGGCGCGCCCGGGCGGTCGTGGATGCGGCTGAAGCTGGTGCGGGTCGACGAGCCGAAGCACGCCGCCACCCACGACTTCGACGAGGAGCTCGCCCGCACCGCGGCCGGCAGCACGCCCGGCACCACACCGACGGCGGTGCAGGCGCTCGGTGACGGCACCACCGCGGCGGGCGGCGCCGGCGCCAGGATCGACCTGCTCGCGGCGGAGGCGCTCGGCAGCCCGATGCGGTGGCGGGAGCTCGCCGGGCACAACGGCGTCGACGACCCCTTCGCGGTGGCGCCCGGCCGGGTGCTGTCGGTGCCGGCGACGGGTGGCGCGTCATGATGCCGGCGGTGCGGGTGACCGCGGCCGGCGCCGAACTGCCCGACGGGTGCCGTGTCGCCGGGGTGCGGGTCACCAGCCGGCTGTCGCAGCCGGCCCAGTGCGAGCTGACCCTTGACGACCCCCACGGCCGCGCCCTGGAACTGCTCGGCGCCGCGCTCGTCGTGCGGGTCGACGGCGACGACCGGCCGCTGTTCGCCGGCGAGGTGACCGGCGTGGGCCTGACCCGCACGGCGGACGGCGGCACCGAGACCCGGCTCACCGGCTACGACCTGCTGCACCGGCTCCGGGCGCGGCAGAGCGTCCGGTCGTTCGAGCGGGTCGGCCCCGCCGACCTCGCGCGGGCGGTCGCCGGTGACCTGCCGGGGGTGCGGGTGACCGGCGGCGACGACGGGCCGCGGCTCGAACGGGTCGTGCAGCACCGGCAGCGGGACCTGCAGCTGCTCACCGAGACCCTCGGCCGGGTCGGGCTGTTCGCCGTCCTCGACGGCGACGAACTGCGGGTGCTGACCCTGCGCGGGCACGGCGACCCGGTCCCGCTGTGCTACGGCCGGGACCTGCACCACGTCGACGTCACCGCGACCGTCGACCGGCTCGCGGCGCGCTGCGAGGCGGTCGGGTGGCACCCGCAGCGGGCGGTGGCCTTCACCGAGAGCGCCGGGCCGCCGCGGCACGGCCGGGACATCGCGCTGCGCCCGGACAGTCCCGCGCCGCTGACGCTCGTCGACGAGTCCGCCCGGACCGAGGACGAGCTGCGCGCCGTCGCCCAGGGCACGCTGGACGCGAGCGCCGCCCGGGCCGTGACCCTCGACGGGGTGGCGGCCGGGAGCGCGGCGTTGCGGGCCGGCCGGCGGATCGCCGTGCGCGGCGTCGCCGCCGCCCTCGACGGCACCTACGTGCTCACCGAGGTGGTGTCCACGGTGGACGCCGACGGTTACCTGGCGCGGCTGTCGACGCGGCCGCCGGCGCGGGAGGTGACCCGGCCCGGCGCGTCGCTGACCCTCGGGCGGGTGACCGGCGTCGACGACCCCGACGGCTGCGGCCGGGTCCGGGTCGCGTTGCAGGCGCACGGCGGGCTGGACGCCGGCTGGGTGTCGCTGCTCGTGCCCGGCGCCGGCGCCGGCAGGGGGCTGGTCGTGCTCCCGGATGTCGGCGACCCGGTGCTCGTGGCGCTGCCGCACGACGCCACCGGCGACGCGGTCGTCCTCGGCTCCCTGTTCGGCACGACGAAGGCACCCGACGGCGCGGGTGTGGCCGGCGGCAAGGTCCGGCGCTGGTCGATGCGGACCGCGCGCGGGCAGTCGATCGTCGTCGACGACGAGGAGCGGTCGCTGCGGGTGGAGACCGCCGACGGCAGCTACCTGCACCTCGCGCCCGACACGGTGCGGCTGCACGCCGCCACCGACCTGGTCCTGGAGGCGCCCGGGCACGGCATCACCGTCAAGGCCCGCAGCGTCGACTTCGAGCACGCCCTCATCGGAGGTCTGACATGAAACTCGTGACGGTGCGGGCCGTCGTGCGCTGCGGCCACGACGGCCGGGTCGCCAACGTCGCCTCGCAGCACTGGGTCACCGTCGGCGGCGCCGACGTCCTCGTCGACGACGACCCGCAGGGCCGCACGATCGCCGGCTGCCCCAACATCGGGCCGACCATGAAACCCTGCACCACCACCCTCGCGGTGACCACCGGGTACAGCGACTGGATCCGCGTCGACGGCGACCGGGTCGCACTGTCCGACCTGGACGGTCTGACCGACGGGACGGTGCCCGGCACGGTGCACTACACCGTCCGCGACCCGGGGCAGACGTTCGTGGCGGCCGGCGCATGAGGGCGATCCGGTTCGCTCCCGCGCTGACCGCGACCGGGTCGCTGTCCATGGTGGACGGTGACGCCGCGGTGCGCCAGGCGCTGCTGCTCCTGCTCGCCACCACACCGGGCGAGCGGCTGATGCGGCCGCAGTACGGCTGCCACCTCAACCGGCTGCTGTTCGCGCCCAACGACCACACCACCGCCGGCCTCGCCGTGCACTACGTCCGGCAGGCGGTCCAGCGGTGGGAGCCGCGCGCGGAGATCGTGTCGCTCGACGCGGCCGCCGACCCGGACGTCCCCACCCGGCTCACGATCCAGCTGCGGTACCGGGTCCGCGCCACCCTCACCCTCGCCGAACTCGACATCCCGCTGGACCTCGGTCCGGCGTCCGACGGGAGCGCGTCATGACCCTGCCGATCCCCAACCTCGACGACCGCACGTTCACCGATCTCGTCCGCGAGGCCCGCGACCGCATCGCCCGCTCCTGCCCCGGCTGGACCGACCTTTCGGTGCACGACCCCGGCATCGCCCTCGTGGAGGTGTTCGCGCATCTCACCGAGGTCCTGCTGTACCGGCTGAACCGGCTGCCGGACAAGGCCTACATCGAGTTCCTCAACCTGCTCGGCATCACCCGGCACGCGCCCGCGGCGGCGTGGACGGAACTGACGTTCACCCGCACCGGCGCCGACACCGGCCGCATCACGATCCCGGCGGGCACCAGAGCGGCTGCCGCGCAGGGCGCCGACCCGCAGCCGGTCGTGTTCGTCACCACCGAGACGGTCGTGCTCGCCGAGGACGCGCCCGCGGTCACCACGAGAGCGCACCACTGCGAGCCGGTCGCCGCGGAGCTGATCGGTCTCGGCACCGGTATGCCCGGGCAGGTGCTGCGCACGGCGAAGGCGCCGGTCGTCACCACCACCGAGCACCTCGACGTGCTCCTCGGTGTGCAGACCCCCGCCGAGGAGGTTCCCGACGGGGTCCCGGCGCGGGAGCACGACGGCCGCTCGTTCGTCATCTGGCAGCCCGTCGCGGGCTTCGCCGGGGTACCGGCCGGCGCGCTCGTCTACCACCTGGACCGCAGCACCGGCACGGTCACGTTCGCGCCGGCCGTCGACGCGGGCGGGGCACCGGTCGCGGCGGTCCCGCCCGCCGGTCGTGAGGTGCGGATCTGGTACCGGGTCGGCGGCGGCTCGGCCGGCAACGTGGCCGCGCACACCGTCACCGCGCTGCGCGACCCGGTGCCGGGCGTGCGGGTCGACAACGAGCAGCCCGCGTTCGGCGGCCGGGACCTGGAGCCGGTCGACGCGGCGCTCACCCGGGGGCCCTACGAGTTCTTCGCGCTGCGCCGCGCCGTCACCGCCCGCGACTTCGAGCTCCTCGCCACGGCCGCGTCGGCGGCGGTGGCCCGGGCGACCGCGTTCACCCGCAGCACCATGTGGTCCTTCGCCCGGCCCGGCGAGGTCGAGGTCGTCCTGGTGCCGCACGTCGGTGCCGAGTCGCGCCCCGACTGGCGGCTGCCGGTCGGGAAGCTGCTGGAGGTGCAGGGCGAGGACGTGCGCCTGCACACCCAGCAGGACCTCGACGCGCGCCGCGCCCTCGGCACCCGCGTCGTCGCCGGCTGGGCCCGCTACAAGGCGGTGTCGGTGAAGGCCCGGGTCGTCGTCGGCGCCCACGAGGACGCCGACGCGGTCCGCCGCCGGATCAACGACCGGCTGTACGCGACGATCAGCCCGTTGCCGACGCCGATGACCCGCACCGGCTGGGCGTTCGGCGAGCCGCTGCGCGCGTCGAACGTGTACCGGATGCTGGAGTCCGCCGAGCCGGGCGTCCGCTACGTCGACGACGTCCGGTTCGTGGTCGACGAGGTCCCCGACGGGACCGTGCGGTCCGTGGTCGCCGACCGGTTCCAGGACGGCACCTGGTACGCCGGCTGCGGCGAGGTCCTGTTCCGCTCCACCGACGGCGGCGCCGGCTGGGAGCCCGCCGGCCGGTTCCCGGACGAGGAGGTCCGGCGGGTCGTGGCCGCGCCCGCGCCGAACCGGCCCGGCATCACCGCCCGGCCCGGCCTGGTCGCCGCGGTCACCCGCACCGCGGACGGGGCCAGCGCCGTGCACGTGTCCACCGACCTCGGCGAGACCTGGTCGCTGGTCGCCGCCCTGGAGCCCGCGATCGCGGACGTGGCCTGGGTGGACCGGGAAGGGGTCGCGACACTGCTGTGCGCGACCGACGCCGGCCTCTACGAGGTGGCCGCCGCGGCGGGCGCGGTGCCGCTGCAGGTGCTCGTCGACAACACCGACCCGGGCCGCGGCTTCTCCGGCGTCCGTTCGTTCGTGTCCGAACGCGGCAGCCACGGCGTGGTCCTCGCCGCGCAGGCGAAGTACGGCGTGTACCTGTCCACCGACGCGGGCGCCGCCGGCACGTTCACCCACATCGGGCTGCGCGGCACCGACGCCCGCGCCATCGAGATCCAGTACGACGGCCCGTCGACGCTGGTGTGGATCGGCGCCGGCGAGTCCGACCCCAACCGGCCCGGGCAGGGGTGCCACCGGGCCCGGCTCTTCGAGGCCGACGTGCGGTGGGAGCAGGTGGTGTCCGGCTGGTCCGGCGGCACCTGCTGGGACCTCGACTTCGCCGGCTCGACCGTGCTCGCCGCCACGCAGAGCGCCGGGGTGCTGCGGCTGGACACGTCGAGCAAGACCCCGCAGTGGGAGGCGGCCAGCGTCAACGCCGGCCTGCCGCTGCGGGACCGGACCCGCTTCGAGCCCGTCCTGTCCCTCGCCGCCGGCGACGCGGTCCTCGCCGGTGGGCCCCGCGGCGTGTACCGCAGCGGCGACGCGAAGACGTGGACGTTCACCGCCGACCGGGAGACCCGGCAGCCGGTGACGATCCCGCAGACGTGGCTGCTGTGCTCAGGCGAGCACGACGTCGAGGTGGTGCGTGAGCATGCGGCGTGACGACATCGCGCGGCTGCTGCCCGCCGTCTACCAGTCCGCGGCGCAGCCCGGCAGTGTCCTGGTCGCGCTGCTGGACGTGATGGAGGCGATGCACGCGCCGACCGAACGCCGGCTCGCCGCGGTCGACGAGCTGTTCGCCGCGTACCGCGCGCCGGAGGCGTTCCTGCCGTTCCTGCTGCGCTGCGTGGCGATGGACCACATCGGACGGTCGCTGCCGGCCGGGCGGCAGCGGGACCTGATCGCCCGCGCGGGCGACCTCGCCCGCGGCCGGGGCACCGCCGCCGGGCTGTGCGCGCTGCTGGCGACGGTGACCGGGGTGCCCGGGTTCGCCGTCGAGGAGCCCGCGGACCACCCGTTCCACGTCGTCGTGCGGGTCCCCGACGCCGCCCGCGACCAGCTGTCCCTGATCCAGCTGGTGGTGCAGCAGGAGAAGCCCGCTGCCGTCACCGTCTCCGTTGTCTAGAAGGGAACCGTCATGTCCACCAAGTGGGTCGTCACGACCGCCGCCGAGCGCATCGCCCTGGACGAGGCGAAGCAGGGCGGCACCACGTTCACCGTCACCAACCCCGGCCGGGCCGCGGACCGGGTCGTGTTCGAGCCGGTCCCCGGCGGCGACGCCGACCCGTCCTGGTTCACCGTCGACGAGCCGCAGCGCCGGGTCCTGCCGGCGGCCTCGGCGTCGTTCCTGCTCAAGGTGCACGTCCCCGCCGACGCGAAGCCGGGCGCCTACGAGGTGCAGGGCCGCGCGTACTCCGCGGACTCCGCACCCGAGGAGTCGTCGGTGCTCAGCGGCCGGGTCGTCTTCGACGTCGCCGCCCCGCCGGCCCCGCCGCAACGCAAGGTCCCGTGGTGGATCATCGCGATCGCCGCCGCGCTGGTCGTCATCACCGTCGTCACGGTCACCCTCGTGCTGACCCTCGGCGGAGGCGACGACGACGCCGTCGAGGTGGCCGCGTCGCCGGCGCCGTCGGTCACCGCGCCGCCGTCCGGGCCGATCCCGGTGCCGGACCTGGCCCGGCTCAACGAGACCCAGGCCCTGTTCGCGCTGAAGCAGGCGGGCCTGACCGCCGGCACCATCAAGCACCGCAACGACCCGGCGAAGGCCGACACCGTCGTCGAGCAGAGCGTCCCGGCGGCCAGGACCGTCGCCGCCGGTACCCCCGTGGACCTGGTCGTCGCGGTGCGGCTCGGCGCGCCGGTGCTGAAGACCCCGCAGAACGCGCAGCTGAAGCAGGCCGACGGCAAGCTCGTCTGGGAGCAGCAGGAGGCGTACGTGACGCGCTGGGTCGTGCAGGTGTCGATGTACACGTGCGTGCAGCCGCCGATCGTCAACGGCTGCCAGTACCTGCCGACGCTGTCCGCCCGCACCGAGACGAAGACGTTCACGCCGTCGATGCAGCCGGCACGGAACCTGACGCTCGGCATCGTCAACCTGTCGTTCAACGGCAACATCCTCTGGACCGTGCAGGCCGTCGACGACTTCGGCGGGACCGGCCCGACCGCGCCCGCGCTGATCGCCCAGATGGTGGCGTAGCCATGACGAGGCAGACGAAGGTCGTGATCGCGGTACTGGTGCTGATCACGGCGATGTTCGTGGGATCGGCGCTGCCAGGGGAGGACGACGGCGACGCGCTGAGGAAGCCGGGCGGGCTCGTCGAGTGGTTCGGGGCGAGGTTCGCGAAGACCCCCGCCGCCGACCCGGCCGACCTCAGCGCCCCGTGCCGCACCGGCGACGCGTTCGTCGTGAAGGACGGCACCTGCACGGTCCGGGTCGCCTCCGGCGCCAACCGCCGCACGGTCCGCCTGCACGCCGACAGCGACGTCGGCGTGCAGGCCCCGGCCCCCGGCCAGGACACGCTGGTGCGCAGCGACGCGAAGGCCGGCGACACCGTCGAGGTGACGGTCGGCAAGGCCGCGACCGACATCGACCTCATCTGCGCCGGTGCCCGCACCTGCACCCTCACCGTCGTCCGGGAGGACTGACCCATGCCGGCAACGGAGCGTCTCCGCACCCCGTTCTTCATCGTCGCCCTCGTCGCCATGGCCCTCGTCGTCTGCGTCGAGCTCGGCGAGCAGCTCCTCGTCGGCGGCGTCGACGCGGGCACCGCGCTGACCGACAACGCCGCCGCGCTCGGCGCGCAGGTCCCCGCCGGCGGCCACGTCGAGCGCCCCTCCGGCGTCGGCATCCCCTACCTGGCGCTGCTGGACTTCGCGGCCCTGTTCACCGTGGCGCTGATGGCCGCGGGCCTCGTCGTGCCGCACCGCCTGCACGGCCGCCTGCAGGGCGCGGTCACCCTGGTCGTGGCGATCCTGCTGATCCTGGCCGCGCTCGGCCTCATCGTCCTGGCGGTGGCGAAGCTGGTGCTCATGGTGGCGCTGCTGCTGGCCTTCCCGTTCGGCACGATCGCCTACCTGATCCTGTTCGGGTCGTTCCCCAGGGGTACCGCCACGGTCATCCTCTCGCTGCTGATGTTCCTGAAGCTGGTCTTCGCCGCCTCGCTCGTCGCCGCCCAGCCCCGCTTCCTGCAGAACAAGGGCCTCGTCCTGCTGACCCTGAGCTCCCTGCTGTGCAACGTGGTCGTCACGTTCCTGCACGGCCTCGTCCCCGGCGTCCTGGTCAGCATCACCGACGCGGTCGCCGGCATCGTGGTCGCCGTCGTCGCCCTGATCTGGGCCGTCGTCCTGCTCATCGGCGCCGTCGTCGGCATCGTCGCCGCCGCCCGCGCCACCGCCGACACCGCCCGCACCACCGCGACTGCGGCCCTCCCGGCGACCTGAGCGGGCCGCCGCACGCCGGCCTTGCCCCGCCGGGCGACGGCGGGGCCGGGCCGCCGAGGCGGTGGTGCGGGCGGTGCCGGCGTCGGCGTCGGCGGACGCCCTTCAGGGACGGGCCTGCAACCGCACGACGGTGCCGGGGTGGTGGCTATGGCGCCGCGACCCCCACGGCCGGGAGCAGCTGGAGCTTCTCGTAGCTCTCGGTGCCGGGCACGGCGGTGTACACCAGCAGCGCGTGCGACTGGTCGGGGTCCAGCAGCGACTGGCAGGCCAGGTCGAGCGCGCCGAGCGACGGGTGGATGAACCGCTTGGTGTGGTTGTAGCCGACGTCCACCTCGTGCTCGTCCCACACGGCGCGGAACTCGGCGCTGCCGGCGAGCAGCAGCTGCTGCAGGTGCGCCGCCCAGGAGCCGGGCCCGCGCAGCGTGACCACCCGGCGCAGTCCGGCGGCGAAGACGCGGGCGTGCAGCGGATGGTCGTCGGGGTGGTACAGCGCCCGGCACGCGGGGTCGGTGAACCAGCGGTAGCCGATGGCTCGGGCGGGGCCGGTGAAGCGGGTGTTGTCGCCGGTGAGCGCGACGCCCAGTGCGGTCTGCCGCAGCGTCTCGCCGAGCTCGGTGACGATCTCGGCCGGGGTGTCGGTGAGCCGGTCGAAGATGCGCAGCAGGCCGGGGCTGATGTGCGCACTGGTCGCGCCCCTGATCGGCGGGTGGTGACCGGCGAGACGGAAGAGGTGGTCGCGTTCGGCGAGGGACAGGTGCAGGCCCTGCGCGATCGAGGCGATCATCTGCTCCGACGGGTGCGGGCCGCGCTCGCGCTCCAGCCGGCTGTAGTAGTCGGCGGAGATGTGGCAGAGCGTGGCGACCTCTTCCCGGCGCAGGCCGCTGGTCCGGCGCCGCTGCCCGCGCGGCAGGCCGACGTCCTCGGGCTGCAGCGACTCCCGGCGGTGCCGCAGGAACCCGGCGAGCCCGGCCCGATCAATCATGGGATCCGTTCTACCACCGGGCGCCGCACGCAGCCTGGGATCGGCAGGCCGTGGATAACCCGGCGGGACGGCCGCAGCCTGGACAGGACGCGGAACCGAACCGAGGAGTGCGCAATGCCGGACATCACCGTTCCCGACCTCGCCGGGAAGCTCGCCGTGGTCACCGGCGCCAGCGACGGCGTCGGGCTGGGCCTGGCCGCCCGTCTCGCCGGCGCCGGTGCCGAGGTCGTCATGCCCGTCCGCAACGCCCGCAAGGGCGAGGCCGCGATCGCGACGATCAGGCAGCGGCACCCGGGGGCCGTGCTGTCCCTGCGGGCGCTGGACCTGTCGTCGCTGGAGTCGGTCGCCGCGCTCGGCGACACGTTGCGCGGTGAGGGGCGGCCGATCGACATCCTCGTCAACAACGCGGGTGTGATGACGCCGCCGCAGCTGCAGCGCACCGCGGACGGGTTCGAGCTGCAGTTCGGCTGCAACCACCTGGGGCACTTCGCCCTCGTCGGGCACCTGCTGCCGTTGCTGCGGGCGGGGCGCGCGCGGGTGACGTCCCAGCTCAGCGTCGCCGCGAACGAGAACGCCGTCAACTGGGACGACCTGAACTGGGAACGCTCCTACAACGGCCGCCGCGCGTACAGCCAGTCGAAGATCGCGCTCGGGCTGTTCGGGCTGGAGCTGGACCGCCGCAGCCGGGCCGGCGGCTGGGGCATCACCAGCAACATCGCCCACCCCGGTGTCGCGCCGACCAGCCTGCTGGCCGCCCGGCCCGAGCTGGGCCGGGCGAAGGACACCATGGGGGTGCGGCTCATCCGCGCGCTGTCCCGGCGCGGCATCCTGCTCGGCACCGTCGAGACGGCGCTGCTGCCGGCCCTGCTCGCCGCGACCTCCCCGGACGCGTCCGGTGGCCGCTTCTACGGCCCGAGCGGGCTCGGGCACCTGTCGGGCGCGCCCGCCGAGCAGGCCGTCTACTCCCGGCTGCGCGGCGAGCAGGACGCCACCCGCATGTGGGAGATCTCCGAGAAGCTCACCGGATCGGCCTACCCGGCGCCGTAGCAGACGAAGCCGGCGCTGCTGTAGCGGGCGTCGCCGTCGGTGGCGAGCTGGGCGGCGGCGAGGGCCGCGGCCTCGCTGCAGCCGGTGCCGAGCAGCTTGTGGAAGTCGGTCATCAGGCCGCGGGTGGCGTCGTCGTCGACCGGGCCGGTGCTCGCGACCACGGTGCGGGTGCCGAGCTGCAGCAGGGTGCTGGTCAGGCCGAGCAGCTCCTCCCCCGGATGCACCGCCGACAGGCCCGTGTCGCAGCCGGACAGCACCAGGGTGCCCGGCGGGCGGTCCAGCGCGGACAGGTCGTACATCGTCAGCGGGCCGTCGGTGAGCCGCAGCGCGGAGAAGAGCGCGTTGTCGGTGCGGAACTGCCCGTGGCACGCGATGTGGCCCAGGCGGGCACCGTCGAGGGCGTGCAGGACGTCGGCGACGAGGGCGTCGTCACCGGCGAGCAACCGTGCGCCGGGCGTACCGGCGGCGATCCCGGTGACCTCGCGCAGCGCCTGCGGCGGGTCGGCGGCACCGACGAACACCGCGGGCCCGGCCGGGCGTGGGGTGCGCTGCGCCCGCCACCACGTCGCCGCCGACGGGGTGACCCGCACCGCCCGGCCCCGGCAGCGCGGCAGCAGCGACCACGACAGGGCCTGCAGCTGGCCGGTCGGGGCGAGCACGAGGTCGCGGTCGCCGACGAGGTCGTCGAGCGGGGCGAGCAGCATCCGGTCGAGGTCGGCGGCGGCGTGGTCGGCGGCGAGGGTCGCGGCACCGCGGTGGCCGCGGCCGGCGACGAGGCGCCGCTGGGCGAAGCGCAGCGCGTGCAGCTCGTCGAGGACCGGCTGGACCGGGCCGAGCGGCCGGTGGGTGACCCGGCCCCCGGCCAGCACCAGGGCGTGCAGGCAGCTGTCGACGGCGAGCAGGTCGACGAACGCGAGGTCGCCGAGGGCCGCGGCGAGCACGTCGACGGGCGGGCCGGCGGCGGTCGCCTCCTCGGTGCCGTGCGCCTGCCACGACCTGCGGCGCACCTGCTCCTCCAGGTCGCGCTGGCGCTGCAGCAGCCGGCCGGTGTGCCCGGCGCCGATCGGGGCGGCGGCGAGGTCGGCGTGGACGCTGCGCAGCCGGGCCAGGTCACGGGCGATCACCGGGTCGCCGCTGGGCCTGGCCGGCGGCAGCCACAGCGTCGCGGCCCGGCACCGCTGCGACCACTGCAGGATCTGCTCGGCCGGCTCGTGCCGCACGGCCAGCCGCAGCCGGAACGCGGCGAGGTCGGCGACCGTGCCGCCGCTGCGCACGCGCAGCTCGGTGGCGCCGAGGCTGGCCCGGTGCGCCTCGAACTCACGCAGCCCGGCGTCGGCGAGGCGGGCGGCGGCGGGGACGTCGCCGTCGGCGAGGGCGGCGACCGCCCGCAGGTGCCACCAGCGGGCGCGCAGCACGGCGGGGCCGCGGCGGGCGGTGGCCGCGGCCCGCTCCAGGCTGTCGGCGGCGCCGGTGCGGTCGCCGACGTCGAGGGCGAGCTGGGCGGCGTCGAGCCATGACTCGCAGCCGGGCAGCAGCCAGCCGGCGTCGGTGAGCTCCTCCGCGGCCGTGCGGACCTCCCGCAGCGTGCCGCGGTTGGCCCGGCCGGTGGCGATGACCGCGCCGAGCTCGACCGCGCGGGCCCGGGCGGCGGGCAGCACCCGGCGCTGGGCGGTGAACACCCGGCGGGCGGAGCGGGCGGCGTCGCGGGCCTCCTCGGCGTTGCCGCGGGCGAGGGCGATGCGGGCCAGCAGCAGCGCCGCCTCGCCGCGGGCGGTGTCGAGGCGGCCGCGGCGGCAGATGTCGACGGCGTCCTGGGCGGCCTGCTGCGCCTCCGGCAGCAGGCGGGCGGAGCGCAGCAGCTCGGCGAGGTCCAGCACCGCCTCCGACGGCAGCCCGGCCTCGCGGGTCAGCACCTCCCGGGCCTGCTCGTACCGGGACAGGGCGAGCGGGACGTCGCCGGCCTGCGCGGCGATGAACCCGAGGTTGTGCCGCACCTGCGCGGCGGCGGTGGGCAGGTCCAGGTCGGCGTAGATGGCGGCGGCGGCGCCGAGGTCGGCGGCGGCGAGGCGCTGGCTGCCGTGGTAGCTGTGCAGGATGGCCCGGTTGTTCAGCGCCCGGGCCTCCCAGAGCCGGTCGCCCTCGCGGCGGAAGACGCGCAGCGCCGACCGGTAGCCGGCCATCGCCTCCTCGTCGTGGCCGAGCCGGCGCAGGATCAGCGCCCGTTGCATCACGGCCCGGCCCCGGCGCAGCCCGCGCAGGCTGCGCAGGGCGACGTCGATCTCGCGGACGGCGGCGGCCGGCCGGCCCAGGTCGTCCAGCACCAGGGCCAGGCTCATCCGAGCCTCGGCGGCCAGGGTCATCCGGTCGTGCCGCTGCGCGACCCGGAGCGCCGAGCGCAGGTGCCGGGCCGCGGACTGCGCGTCGTCGGCGGACCGGGCGGCCAGGCCCAGCGCCCGGTGCGCGACCGACGTGGCGTCGGGGTCCTTCTCCCGGCGGGTCGCGGCGAGCGCGGCCACGGCCAGGGTGCGCGCCTTCTCAGGGTCGGCGGCGACCGCGTCGACGGCCCGGGTCGCCAGCACCAGCGCGGATAACTGCGGCTTCACAACCGAGGATCCTCCCATCGCCGGAAACTGTCGGGTACCCGACGTATCGACGGTCTCGCTCGAACGTCACGTTGAACATGACTGACTTCGAAGACGGACGTGTGGACCCGACCCGGCGACTCGAAAGGTGGCGGCAGCGGCGCTCGGCGCACCTGGCGGGCCTGCGGTGGATGGGCACGGAGACCACGGGTGGTCAGCCGGTCCGCTACGTCAGCGGCGAGCTGCTCGTCGTCGACGAGCACTACGACGACGCCCGGCGGGTCGTGGAGGGCCTCGGCCACCGCGCCGCGGACGTGACGACCGACGAGGTCGTGCCGGGCGTGCGCCGGCTGCGGGCACCCGGCCTCGACGCGGTCCGCGCCACCCGCCGGACCCGTGAGCGGGCCTCCGACGGCACCGTCGCCGGGCCCAACCACGTGCTGCTCGCGTCCCCGTTCGAGCAGGGCGGGCCCTTCGGGCGCCCGGTCTCGGCGGCGGCCGCGGCCATCGACGCCGCCCCGGCCGGCGACGGCGCCACCAGGGTCGTGGTGATGGACACGGGCGTGTGGGCCGACAGCCCGCTGCCCGCCAGCCGGTACCGGGTCGGCAAGAGCGACTACGAGGTCGAGGTCGACGTCGACCGGGACAACGTCATCGACTCCGACGTCGGGCACGCCAACTTCATCGCCGGGGTCATCCTCCAGGGCACCCGCCGCGCCCAGGTCCGCATCGTCAAGGTGCTCGACACGTTCGGCGTCGGCACCGAGCTGGAGCTGGCACTGCGCATCGCCGCCCTCACCGACACCGACGTGCTGAACCTGTCGCTGGGTTCGTACACCGTGGACGGTCAGCCGCCGGTGCTGCTGCGCTGGGCGCTCAACCGGTTCCTGCTCGGCCGGGACCGCGTCGTGGTGGCCGCCGCCGGCAACGACGGCGTCTCCGACCGGCCGTTCTGGCCCGCCGGGTTCGCCGGTGCCGACGTGCCGTGGCGGCAGCAGGTCGTCGCGGTCGCCGCGCACGACGGCGACGCGCTGTGCGAGTGGAGCAACAGCGGGCCGTGGGTGACCGTGGCCGCGCCGGGCGCCGACGTGGTCAGCACGTACATCCACCACCCCGACTTCGGCACCGGCTGGGCCGCCTGGAGCGGCACGTCGTTCGCCACCCCGCACGTGGTCGCGCTGATCGTGGAGCGCGCCGCGTCGACCGGAAGCGTGCTTTCGGCGACCAAGGAGGTGACGTCGCAATCGACACGATCTATCGGCGGGTACGCTTCGGTGTTGTGACGGCATTCGATCCGACCATCGCCCTGATCGAAGCCGCAGACGGCGATCAGCGGGCCTGGAACTCGCTCGTGGAGCGCTATTCAGGTCTTGTCTGGGCGGTCGCGCGCAGCTTCCGCTTCAACGACGCCGACGCCGGCGACGTGTTCCAGGCGACCTGGTTCCGCCTGGTGGAGAAGCTCGGTCAGATCCGCAACGGCGACGGACTCGGATCGTGGCTCGCCACGACCGCCCGCAACGAGGCGATCGACATGATCCGCAAGCGCGGCCGGGAGTCCCCGGCAGACGTCGCCGAGCACCTCGGGCAGGCCCCGTCGGTCACGGACCTGCCGGAGGAGGAGGCGCTGCGGGCGGAGGAGCGGCGGCTGCTGTGGCAGGCGGTCGACCAGATGCCGCAGCGCTGCGGGCGGCTGCTGCGGGCGATGGGCGCGCACCCCGCGCCGAGCTACGCGGAGCTGGCGGCGGCGCTGGACATGCCGGTCGGCAGCATCGGCCCGACCCGCGCCCGCTGCCTTGACACGTTACGCGGCCTGCTCACCGGCGAGCCGTATCTGGCCCGCCCGGCGGGCCGCACCGCGAACACAGGGACCAACGCCGAAGGGAGGCAGACATGACGCACCCACCCGCGGGTGAGGAGCTGGGCGACGCGGTGACGCGGCTGTTCGTCGACACCGACCCGGTCCCCGCGCTGCTGCTCCAGGCGGCGCAGACCGGCTTCGCCTGGCGCGACCCCGACGCCGCCCTCGCCACCCTGCTGCTGGACAGCGCCGTCGCGGGCGCCGCCGCGGGGATCCGGGCGGATCCCGGCGAGGACGAGCCACGGCTGCTGAGCTTCGACAGCGGCGGCACCGTCATCGACATCGAGGTCGTCGTCGACGGCGGCCGGGTCCGCCTCATCGGCCAGGTCAGTCAGCCGGTCGAGGCACCGGTCCGGGTCCGGCACAGCGGCGGCGAGTGGACCGGGGTCACCGACCGGCTCGGCCGCTTCTCGGTGCCCGGCCTCCCGGCCGGCCCGATGCGTGTCTGGTGGGGGCCGTCCGGCCCGGAGACCACCGCGGTCTGCACCGCCACGTTCCTGACCTGAGTCGGGAGCGGGCGGCGCGGCCCGATGCGTGTCTGGTGGGGGCCGTCCGGCCCGGAGACCACCGCGGTCTGCACCGCCACGCTGCTGACCTGAGTCGGGAGCGGGCGGCGCGGCCCGATGCGTGTCTGGTGGGGGCCCACCGGCCCGGAGACCACCGCGGTCTGCACCGCCACGTTCCTGACCTGAGTCGGGAGCGGGCGGGTGCGGCCCGGCGACCGGGCCGCAGCCGTGCCTCGACGAGCGCGCCCGGCCCGCCGGCCGATCGTGTATCAGGGGCCCGGCCTGCGGCGTCCTCTCCCCGGAGCGGCCGGACGGCGGCCGCTCCGGCCACCTGAGGAGGGGCACATGACCGGACCGCTGCACCAGGAGGCGGCACAACTCGCCGCGCTGCCCGCCGACCCGCCGGCCTACGATCTCACCGGCCGGGCGACGAGGGACCCGAACGTCATCATCGCCTGGTCCGCCACCGCGGCGACCGGCAGGATCACCCGGATCACCGTGGCCGGCCGGTCGACGCACCTGTTCGCCGGGGAGGGCAACCACGTCACGTCGTGGGCGGTCTTCGTCGACACGGTCCGCCGCGCGCTGGTCGGCCGGACCCTCGCGGGGGCGGTGACGGCGCTGCAGACCCTGACCGCCGCGCTGCCCGGCTACGGCCAGGACGACGACCAGACCGATCAGGCGCCCGTGCGGCACGCGGACGCGGTGCAGCGGGCGACCGCGCATCTCGGCGCGGCCGCCGCGGCCGGCGGGACCCCGCGCTCGTCGCTGCGCCGGGCGGTCGGCGCCTACCTCAGCGCCCGCAACTACGCGCCGCTGGCGCTGGCCTGGCTCGGCCCGGCGCAGGCCATCGGCGGCGGCGAGCAGGCCGCCCTGAACACGCTGCGCCGCAACGAGGTCGACGACGACACCGTGGCCGCCACCGTCCGCACGGCGATCTGGACGCTGCTGGACGCGCGGACGATCGGGTTCGCGCTCGGCACCACCTCCAACACGACCAGCATCCCGGGTCTCGACGTCGACGCCAGGCGTGCGACCGCCCGCACGATGATCCGCCGGCACCTGGCGGAGATCCGCGCCGCGTATCCGGTGTCGTACGCGAAGGCCGCGTTCACCGACGCGCTCATCGACACGCAGACCACCGGGTTCGGCTTCCCGGACATCCCGGCGCTGACCTGGCCCGCCGGCACCGGTTTCGCCGCCGCGCCGCACAACCCGGCGCGGGCCGCCGCCGGCTGGGCCGACCAGGCGGTCAGCGGTGCGACCGTCACCGTCACGCCGGACCAGGACGGGCAGGTGGAGACGGCGACCGTCGCGGGTCGCGGCAACACGCTGCTCAACGGGCAGGGCGAGCACATGACCGCGCACATCGTCCTGGTCCGCCAGCTGCGCAAGGCGCTGGAGGGCAAGACCTTCGACGAGGCCCGCACCGACCTGCTCGCCCTCGGCGACCGGATGCGGGAGCTGCCGACGTTTCCGCCGCTCGTCGACGACGAGCCGGTCGTGCGCGCCGCCGGCGACGCCCACGGCATCTTCACCGACGCGTGGGCCGAGGACGAGGCCGCCCGCGCCGACCTGCTCGCCGCCACCGGCGCCGAGCGGCTCGTCGCCGCACTCGGCCGGGCCGCGTCGCGGTACCTGTCGCTGCGAAACGCCCTGCCGCTGGTCGCCGTCGACATCGGCACCGTCGCCGGCGGCAAGGCCGAGGCGACGATCTTGGAGGAGCTCGACGACGCCGACACCTTCGACAGGGGCGCGGCCGCCGACATCGCCGCCAACTTCTGGCTGCTGCTGTGCCTGCAGGGGCTGCGACGCGTGTACAGCGACGACGACCTCACCAGGATCGCGCCCGGCGCGCAGATCCCGAGCCGCGCGACCCGGCTCGTCCGCGTCATCCAGGTGCACCGGGAGGCGATCCGCGGTGCCTGGCCGGTCGCGTACGGGCGCAGCCGCTGGAACACCACCGGGTCGCTAAGCACCGCGATCGCCCGGCTCAACCTGCCCGTCGGGCAGGCGGAGTTCGAGGAGCTCACCGACCGGCTGGCGCTCGGCGACGCCCCCACGTTCAAGCCACGGTTCCCGGTGGCGCCCTCCGACGACGAGGCGGCCGAACCGGTGCCCAGGAGCGTACGGGACTACGAGGCGCCGCCGCGGACCAAGTCCAGCCGCAAGGCCGCACTCGCCGTCGCCGAGAAAACCAAGCGGCAGAAGCAGGACAACGACGAGGCCGACGCCCGTGAACGCCAGGAGGACGAGGAGCTCGACGACCGTCTGCGCGGCTCCGACGAGGAGGACTGACCCGCACGCGGCGAGGGCCCCCGGCGTCCGCGGGGCCCTCGGCACGTGTCAGGCGTTGGACTTCGGCAGGCCGGGCGGGTTCACCAGCGAGGCCGGCACGGCCTCGGTGTCCAGGTTGTAGGCGGCGAGCCAGGCCTTGTACTGGCCGTTGGCGATCAGGAAGTTGATGGCTTCGGCGAGCGCCTCGGCCAGCTGGTTGTCCTTCTTCGTGGTGGCCGCGATCAGGCCCTGGAGGGTCTCCCCGGCACCGGAGTACACGCCGGCGTTGCGGACGGCGTCGGCGGTGCCCTTCGTCCGGCTGATCTGGTAGGCGATGCCCGGGTTCGGGCCGAAGTAGCCGTCGATCTGCCCGGAGACGAGCGCCTTGAAGGTGGTGGGCGTGTCGGCGAAGTACTTGATCTCGAGGTTCTTGCCTTCGGCCTTCAGCTTCTCCTGCCACGCGACCAGGATCTTCTCCTGGTTGGTGCCGGCGCCGACGGCGACCTTGAGCCCGGCCAGGTTCTTGTAGTTCTTGTCGAAGTTCCAGCCGTTGCCGTCCCTGACGGCGAAGCCGAGGTTGTCCTGCCGGTACGAGGCGAAGTCGTACTTCTCCTTGCGCTGCTCGGTGTCGGTGATGTTGGAGAACCCGACCTCGGTCCTGCCGGAGTCGATGCCGACGAACAGGTTGTCCCACGTGGCGTTGCTGATCTCGGGCGTGAGGCCGAACACGGCGGCGACGAGGCGGCCGAGGTCGGGCTCGGCGCCGGTCAGGGTCTTGTCGGCGTCGCCGACGAACGCGAGCGGCGGGAAGCCGGTCGGCAGGGCGCCGAGGCCGATGGTCAGCTTGCCGTCGGCCTTGACGGCGTCGGGCACCAGGTCGGCGATGGCCTGCTGCTTCTCGACCTTGATGTCCGTCCTCCGGCCGATGCCGTCGGCCTGGGCGCCGATGGTCACCGTGCCCGCACCGGCCGGGCTGCCGGCGTTCGCCTCGTCCTCGCCGCTGCCGCAGGCGGCGAGGCCCGCCGCGAGCACGACGGCGAGGGCGGCGGCCGGGAACGCGCGGCCGGTTGGTCTGACGGTGGTCATGTGCAACTCCCTGGGATCAGAGCACTTTGGAGAGGAATTCCCTGGTACGGGACTGGTGCGGCGAGCCGAGCACCTGGGACGGCGGGCCCTGCTCGACGATCACGCCCTCGTCGATGAAGACGACGGTGCCGGCGACCTCGCGGGCGAAGCCGATCTCGTGCGTGACGATGACGAGGGTGGTGCCGGTGGCGGCCAGCTGCCGGATCACCGCGAGCACCTCCCCGACCAGTTCAGGGTCGAGCGCGGACGTCGGCTCGTCGAACAGCAGCAGGGTCGGTTCGAGCGCGAGGGCCCGGGCGATCGCGACGCGCTGCTGCTGGCCGCCGGAGAGCTGCCGCGGGTAGGCGTCGCCGCGGTCGCCGAGGCCGACCCTGGCGAGCAGCTCGACGGACCGCTCGTAGGCGGCGGGCCTGTCGAGCCGCCGGTGCGCGATCAGCGGCTCGGCGACGTTGTCCCGCGCGGTGAGATTGGGGAAGAGGTTGAAGCTCTGCGCGACGAAGCCGATGCGGGTCCGCTGGCGCCGGACGGCACGCTGGGACAGCTCGTGCAGGTGGCCGCCGCGGACCTCGACGCCGATCAGGTCGCCGTGGACCGCGACGTACCCGAGGTCGGGCCGCTCCAGATGATTGATGGTCCGCAGCAGCGTGGACTTGCCGGAGCCGGACGGGCCGAGGACGGCCACGACGTCGCCGGGCCGCACGGTCAGGTCGACGCCCCTGAGCACCTCGCGGGTGCCGAACGACTTGTGCACGTTGCGGATCTCGAGCGCCGCGGCGGTGCCGGGGGTCGCGGTCATCAGAAGCCCCTGCGGGTCAGGCGGACGTAGGACGAGACGGTGAAGCGCCGTAGCCGCTGGACCGGTGTGGGCGGCAGCGCCCGGGCGTTGCCACGGGCGTAGAACCGCTCGACGTAGAACTGCACGACCGACAGCACGGCGGTGAGCACGAGGTACCAGGCGGCGCCGACGATCAGGATCGGCACGATCGACTCCGGGTGCCGCGACTCCAGCACGTACACGGCGCCGAACAGGTCGAGCAGCGAGACGTAGTACACCAGCGAGCTGGCCTTGATCAGGCCGACGAGCTGGTTGCCGTACGCCGGCACGATGGAGCGCAGCGCCTGCGGCAGCACGATCCGGCGCAGCTGCCGGGCCTTGGACAGGCCGAGCGCGTTGGCCGCCTCGATCTGGCCGGCCTCCACCGACAGGATGCCGCCGCGGATCACCTCGGCCGCGTAGGCCGCCTCGTTGAGGCCCAGCGCGATGACGCCGATCGCGAGCGGGGTGAGGCTGCTGGTCCGCACGTCGGCGAAGACCGGTCCCCAGGGGATGCCGACGCCGAGCCGCGGATAGAAGTACGAGAAGTTGAACGTGATGATGAGCAGCAGCGGCAGCGGCAGGGCGCGGAAGAACCACACGTACGCCCAGGCCAGACCGTTGACGAGCGGGTTCGTCGACAGCCGGCCGAGCGCGACGAGGACCCCGAGGACGAGGCCGAGCACGGCGCTGAGCCCGACGACCTGCAGCGTCACCACGACGCCGTCGAGGATCGACTCGCGCGTGAAGTACGGCCAGAACTTGCCCCACTCGTAGCGGGTGTTGGTGAAGACGCCCAGGACGACCTGGGCCAGCACCACCAGCACGATCGCGCTGACGGTCCAGCGCCAGGGGCGCGGCCGTGGCGTGACCCGGCGGTGCGCGATCCGCGGGTCGAACCGGGTGACACGGTCGGTGGGTGCGGGTGCCAGCGCTACGGGCTCGCTCATGCGAGTCCTCCATCGGGGACGACGACGAGCCCACGCCGGAGCGGCGCGAGCGGTCAGCGGTGCGGGATGCGGTACGGCCGGACGGGCCGTCCCCAGAAACGCTAAAGAGACGGAAATAAGTTGTCAATCCCTATCGGGTAACTAGTATTTAGGACCCCGCCGGCCGCGCCCGGGTCTCGCCAACGCCCACCGGGGTGGTTATCTTCGGGGTCCATGACGGATTCCGACGCGGACGCCGAGCCGCTGCGCGTGCCACCGTGGCTCGCCGGCCAGGCACCGTCCCCGTCCGTGCCGCGTCCGCCGGGGCCCACCGCACCGGAACCCATCGAGCCGGCGCCCGCGCCGGAGGCCGGCCCCTCGGCGGAGGCCGGCCCCTCGGCGGACGATCTCGCGGCGCAGTGGCCGCCGGCGCCGGACCGGGACGGCTGGCACGCCGCCGACGAGCCGTCCGAGCTGCGCGGCCTGCTGGTGACGTGGCGGTCGCGGCTGATCGTGGCCGGCGTCGCCGCGGCGCTGTCGCTGCTGGTGATCCTGCTGGTGGCGGCGCTCCTCGGCCCTGGCCGCCGGGCCGCCGACCCGGCCGCCGGTGGCACCCCCGCACCCGGCCCGGCAGCACCGTCACCATCGGCGCCCCCGTCACCATCGGCGCCCCCGTCGCCGGCCCCGTCCCTGTCCCCGTCGGCGTCCTCGTCGCCGCCGCGCCCGTCCCCGCCGCGATCGTCGGCGCCGGTGACGTTCGGGCCGGTCACGTTCGAGGCGGAGGCGCCCGGCAACGCGCTGGGCGGGTCCGCGTGGGTGGACCGGTACCCGGGCGCCTCGGGCGGCTCGATCGTGCGCAACCTCGGCGACTGGGGCGGGCCCGCCGGGTTCCTGCGCTTCCAGGGCGTCAGGGTCCCCGCCGCCGGCACGTACACGCTGCGCCTGTACCACGTGAACATCGACAACGAACGGACCCGGACCGCCGTCGTCACCGTCGCCGGCGGCGAGCCGCAGCGCGTCACGCTCAGCGGCGGCTCCGCCTGTTGCACCGGCTCGACGTTGCAGGTACGGCTGCGCAAGGGCGACAACAGCATCACCGTCTCCAACCCGGACGGCCACGCCCCCTCGATCGACCGGATCGTCCTCAGCCTGGGATGACCGCGCGCCGGGCCGGCGCCGCACCCGCCGGCCCGTTCGCGCCGGTCAGCCGCCCGTGATGACGCTGTCGCCGGAGAGGTGCCCGGTGCGCTGGATGATGAGGTCGCGCAGCTGTTCGGCGTCGGCGCCGGTCTTGTCGGCGTTGTTGCCCCCGACGGTGGACAGGACCTTGGTGATGCGGTCGAGAATGTTCAGGGCGTCGGCGCCGGCGTAGATCTCGCGGTACAGCTCCCGGTACGCCTCCTCGTACACCTGCTTGAACGCGGCGCTGGCGAGGAAGCGTTCCTTGAGCTTGTGCCCCCCGCCGCCGAAGCCGCCCCGGCCACCGCCGCCGGGCGGCTGCATGCCGGCGGGTGGCTGGAAGTCCCGCGGCAGGGCGCCGGCGTTGCCACCGCCGAAGCGGCCGCCGCCGCCCATGGTGACGGCGTCGTGCGGCCCCTGGGTGGCGCTGCCGGAGAACGCCAGGTTGTAGTCCCAGCCGATGACGGAGAACCGTTTCGTCCTCAGGTCGTACCAGAGGTAGTAGTTGCGTCCCGGACCGGCCATGTCGTCGAAGTTGAGCAGCAGGTTCTGCGTCGCGACGTAGCGGGCGAAGGATGCGACGTCGACGTGGTCGGCGAGGTGCTCGTCGAAGTCGGCGTCACCCGCGCTGTTGACCCATCTGATGAGGTCGATGACGGGCTGGAGGTCCTGGCTGCCCTTCTTGGTGATCTGTTTGAAGTCGTCGGCGTAGTCGATCGGGTCGTCGCCCTGGTCGGTGAACTGCCCGGTGGCGAGACTCTTGTAGAGCACGCCGGAGCCGCCGAGGGTGCCGGCGAACTCCTCGTCCGGGTGCTCGACGAGGAGCCGGGCGGTGGTCGGCCGGTCGTTGACCGTGAAGCTGCTGTACGCGTAACGCTGCACGGTCTGCTTCGCCGCCGCGAGGACGTCGAGGGACACCGCCTCGTTGAGCACGGTCGAGCCGCCGCCCATGCCGGCGACCCGCACGGCGATCTCGCGGTGGCCCTGGTACCGGCGGCCGTCGACGAACTCGTCGAAGCGGATCAGCCAGGGCAGGGTCTCCGGCTCCTCGGCCTTGAGCGACGCCCGCCCGAAACCACCGGTCATTCCGCCCGGTGCGCCGCCGGGTGCGCCCTGTGCCCCACCGGGGAACGCGCCGCCGGGGAAGCCCTGACCGCCGCCGTTGCGCTGCGGCATCCCGCCCTGGCCGAGGAACCCGCCGGGCCGGGACTGCCCGTTGCGGGTGAGCCCGGACAGGGTGGAGTTGCCCTTGAGCCTGATGCCGACGCTTTTGATCAGGGTGCCGTCGACGGTGAGGTCGGCCTCGAGGAACTCCTTCTCGCCTTCGTCCCAGAACTCGTCCAGCAGCCGCTGGTAGTCGGCGTCGCGGAAGGTCAGCGTGATCGTGTGGGCCCTGGTCGCGTCGAACAGGTCGGTGGTCCCCCCGATGTCCTCGGTGACCTGGTCGCCGTCGTTGTCGCTGGTACTGGTGACGAGCGGCGCGACGCGCACGGTGCTGAACACCACCGCGCACGCGACGAGGAACGCGACGCAGACGGCGAGCAGCTTCCAGTAGTGCCGGATCCGGACCGGGACGCGATGCAGCAGCCGGCGGCGCATCACAGGTCCGTCTGGTCGTAACCGGTCAGGACGGTGACGCGCTGCCCGCCGTTGCGCTCGCCGAGGGCGGTGATCAGCCGGCCGGGTTCGTGGCCCTTCTTGAGCCGCACGGTGTACATCATCTCGGTCAGGGCGCCGCCGCGGATCGACTCCATGCTGACCAGCTCGAACTCGCTGGTGTGGGCGATGAGCACGTCCTGGACGCTGTCGGTGGCGCTGCCGTCCGGCGAGACCTGGACCTTGACGACCTGCCGCTGCACGCTGGCGGCGAACCAGTTGAAGCGGAACATCACCACGATGATGAGGCTGATCGCGACGGCGGCGACGATCGCCAGGGTGTAGAAGCGGGTGCCGGCGGCCATGCCGACGCCCATGACGAGGAAGATGAACCCGACGTCGCGGGTCTCCTTGATGGCGTTGCGGAACCGCACCACCGACAGCGCGCCGACGAGCGCGAACGCGCGGGCGATGTTCGACCCGACGACCAGCATGATCAGCGCGATGAGCATGCCGAGGATGACGAGGGTCTGCACGTAGGACTGGCTGTAGGACACGTTGCGGTGGGTGAACCGGTACACCCAGCCGATCATCGCGCTGAGCACGAACGACAGCGACAGGGCGATGGCGATGTCGCCGACACTGAACGTGCCGGACAGGTCCTGGACGTCGAACGGCATGGGGATCAGGCCTCACTTCGGGCGGGAGCGGGGTCGGTGTCTGGGACGTGGAAGATCGATCGGGGCGCCCGGCCGAACGCCTCGACGCTCTGGCAGTACTTGGAGATGCGCGCCACCGAGAGGTTGAGCTCGGCGGCGAGGTCGGTGAGCCAGTAGGGGACGCGTTCGTTGGCCTTGAACTCCACGACGGCGAGCCGCGCGGGCACGATGAGCCGGTTCTCGGTGTCGGCGCCGAGGTGGAAGTCCCGGTCCCGGCCGCGCAGCCGCTGGTCGACGGTGACCCGCAGGCCGGCCTCGGCGCCGCGTCCGACGAACGCCTCCCGCTGGTAGCCGGTCATCGCCACCGGCCGCAGGTCGAGGCGGCTGACCAGGCCCAGGACCTCTTCGAGGAACGCGCCCTGGCCCGCCTCGTGCTCGACCATGTCCCGGTCGTCGCACAGCCGCAGGGCCTGCCGGTAGGGCAGCGCGACCCGCCGCTTCTGGGTGACCCGGTTGACCCGCTGCTTGATCTCGACGAAGACGCCGGTGTCGTCGTCGACGGCGAACCGGTCGCCGTAGTGGCGGATGCGCAGCTTGCGGCGGAACTTGAGCCCCTCGATCTTCTCCCAGTAGAAGCGCAGGTCCCGGGTGTCGTAGTAGGTGCTCCACACCCCGTAGCCGCCGTCGGTGCCGTGGCTGTCCCGGTCGAGGCGCCGGTCCAGCTCGGCCCGCAGCGCCGGCAGGGCGGTGCCGGGCATCAGATACTTGATCTCGTAGCGGTTGAACGCGTGCAACCTGCTCGGCGCACGCAGCGCGTGCCCGGCGTGGTCGTCGTTGCCCGGCTCCGCCGGCGCGCCGACCCGCGGCGCGCTGTCCGTGGATCGGTCCGGCGGCACATCTCGTCGTCGGAACGGCCATCGCATAGTCTGTCGCCTATCTGAGCGCTGCAGGGGTACCAAAGTAGGACACAACCAGGCGAACCTCAGAGCAACCTTTGAACGGCATCCAAACTCCACGTGAACGCCAGGTGTACAAGAGGCGAGCGCCCCGGGTGCTGCACGCCCTGCGAACCGGCTAGGCCATGCCCGTCCGCGGCCACGACGCCGCGGCGCTCGCTCCCGTCCGAACCGCCGGCCGGGGGCTGAAACCGGCCGGCCGCACCGCGCGTGATACTCGTGCCGGCCGTGGTCATCGGGCGGAAGAGAGGACGCCGTGGTCTCCGTGCACGACGATCCGCGCACCACCGCCGGTGCCCGGCGCCGCCAGGTCAGCTTCGAGGCGTTCTACGCCGCGTCGTTCCAGGCGGTCACGGTCCAGTTGTACGCCTACACCAACGACCTCGAGGTCGCGCAGGACGTCGTGCAGGAGGCGTTCTACCGCGCCCTGGTCAGGTGGGCGAAGGTCGCGGACTACGACGACCCGGTGGCGTGGGTCAGGAAGGTCGCCTGGAACCTCGCGACCAGCCGCTGGCGCCAGGCGCGCACCGCCGCCAGGTTCGCCCGGCGGCACCGCGACGAGCACGCGCCGGGGCCCGGCCCGGACCGGGTCGCGCTGGCCGGGGCGCTGGCCACCCTGCCGGACCGGCACCGGCGGGCCCTGATCCTCTTCTACCTCGCCGACCTCTCCGTCCGCGACATCGCCGAGCACGAGGGGATCCCCGAGGGGACGGTCAAGACCTGGCTGCACCGCGGGCGGCTCGCGCTCGCCGAACACTTCGCCGAGGAGCCGAACGATGCCTGACCTCGACGACCCGCTGACCGGCGCCTTCGGGGCGCTGCGCGAGACCGTGGCGCCGCGCGTCGTCGCGCCGGGCGCGGCCGGGCTGCGCGACCGGCTGTCCAGGCGGCACCGCCGGGCGAAGGCCGCCGGCGCGGCCGGGCTCGCCCTCGTCGTCGCCGGCGCGGCCGTCGGTCTCGGCGCGCTGCGCACCGTCCACGACCGGCCGTCGGACGACAGCCACCCGACGGGCGCCGGCGGCATCAGCCTGGACGAGCTCGGGCGCGCGACGCTGGACGTGCCCCCGTGGCCGCACGCGAACGTGCTCGGGCCGTGCACCGACGGGACGGTGCGGTTCACCGGCGGCGAGCACCGCGGACCCGCGGTGCTCGTGCGGGTCCGGCAGGCGGTGGACATCGACGTCGACCACGACGGCGCCGACGAGACGATCGTCCACCTCAGCTGCCAGAACTCCAACATCGTCGCGTTCCAGGTCATCGCGGTGCGCCGGGACTCGTCCGGCGCGATCCGCACGCTCGGGCAGCTCGCCGCGCGGACCGGCGACCTGGAGGGGCTCTGCGCCATCGGCGCCGGCGCCGACGGGACAGTCGCCCTCCAGGTCACCGACGAGGGCGACTGCACGAACCCGCCGTCGGCCGGGAAGACGACGCAGTGGCGCGGCTACGCGTGGGACGGCGCGCGCTTCACCCAGGTCGGCGGCCCGACGCGGTTCCCGCCCGGGCCGACGCCGACGGACCTCTCGATCCACGCGGGCCCGCTGGCCCTGGGGGCGCCAGAGGGCGGGATGCGCAGCGGCACCCTGACCGTCACGGTGCGCAACAACAGTGCCTCCGACGCCGTCGGATGGTGGGTGTACCTGCCGATGCCCCGCAGCGCCACGGTCACGTCGCCGGCCGGCTGCGGCTACCTGTCGCCGGGCGACACCTTCGCCGCGGCCTGCACCGGTCCGCCACTGCGGCCGGGCGAGGAGCGCTCCATGTCGATCGGGGTCGCCGCGATGGTCGACTCGCCGTGGCAGTTCGAACCGGCACAGACGGTGCAGGTCCGGGCCGCCGACCTGTTCACGGACCCGGACCTGGCGAACAACTACGCCGAGTTCCCCGTGACGTGGTGACGGTGGGTCAGGAGGGCAGCGGGAGCCAGGCGAGGACGTCGCGGATCTTGTCGTCCCAGTGCTGCCACTCGTGGGTGCCGGCGCTGAACCGCGAGGTCAGCGGCACACCCCGGGCGGCGCACGCGTCGCGGAAGCGGACGTTGCCGTCGTACAGGGCGTCCTCGGTGCCGCACCAGTGGAACAGCGGCGGCGGGTCGGTGACCTTGTCCAGCAGCGCGAACAGGTCTTCGTCGCCGCCGTCGAACGGGGTGTCGCCGAACACCCGCCGCCACATGAGCGGGTCCACCTCGGAGACCATGGTGCGCATCCGGTCGCCGAGGTCCAGGACGCCGGACAGGCTGGCGGCGGCACCGAAGCGGCCGGGGTGGCGCAGGGCGAGCTTGAACGCGCCGTAGCCGCCCATCGACAGGCCCGCCACGAACGTCTCCTCGGGGCGGGCGGACAGCCGGAAGAAGCTCCGGGCGACCGCCGGCAGCTCCTCGCTGACGAACGTCCAGTACGGCCGGCCCCACGCCTCGTCGGTGTAGAAGCTGCGCTGCACCTGCGGCATGACGACGGCGATGCCGAGCTCGGCGACGTACCGCTCGACCGACGTGCGCCGGGTCCAGACGGTGTCGTCGTCGCTGAGACCGTGCAGGAGGAACAGCGTCGGCACGTCACCGTCGCGCCCGCTGCCGGACATGCCGATCTGCCCGGTCGTGCGCTGCGGCAGCACAACCGTCATCGAGGTGCTGACGCCGAGGACGTCGGAGAAGAAATCACAGCGCACGAGAGCCATACCCCACCCTAGACACCGCTTAAGGTGGGCGATGTGAAACCCCGCGCCAACGCCGCCCTTGCCGCGTTGTCGGTGGGGACATTCACCTTCGTCACCGTCGAGGTGATGCCGATCGGCCTGCTGACCCTCATCGCCGACGACCTGGGGCGCACCCGCGCCGAGGTGGGGCTGCTGCTCACGGGGTATGCGGCGGTCGTGCTCCTGCTGTCGGTGCCGATGGCGGTGCTGACCCGGCGGATGCCGCGCCGGCTGCTGCTCGGCGCGACGCTCGGGGTGTCGGCGGCGGCGACGGCGGTGTCGGCGGTCGCGCAGGGCTACGCGATGCTGCTCGGGGCGCGGCTGGTCGTGGCGCTGACCCAGGCGCTGTTCTGGTCGATCGTGGCGTCGACCGCGACCGCGATGTTCCCGCCGTCGCAGCGCGGGCGGACGGTGGCCCGCATGTCGATCGGGGCGTCGCTCGCCCCGGTGCTCGGCGTGCCGCTCGGCACCTGGATCGGCCAGCAGCTGGGCTGGCGGGCCGCGTTCGGCGTGATGGCCGTCATCGGCGCGGCGACCTGCGTGGCGGTCGTGGCGCTGCTGCCGCCGTCGCTGCCCTCCGGCGCGGCCGCCGCGCGCGCCGTCACACCGGACCGGCGGCGGTATCTGCTGCTGCTCCTGGTCACCGCGCTGGGCGTGGCGGGCGCGATGACGGCGCAGACCTACGTGACGCCGTTCCTGCTGGACGTGACGCACTTCGACGCGTCGTCGCTCGGGCCGCTGCTGCTGGTCTCCGGCGCGGGCGGCGTCGCCGGCACGCTCGTCGTCGGCCGCTTCCTGGACCGGCACCCGTGGCCGGCGCTCGCGGTGCCCGTGGCGCTGCTGTGCGCGGCGTCGGCGGTCCTCTACGCCGGCGGCGACGTCCGTGTCCTCGCGATCGCGTCGCTGGCCACGACGGGCGCGGCGTATGCGGCGTTCGCGGCCGCGGTGCAGAACCGGGTGCTCCAGGTCGCGCCCGGCACCACCGACATGGCGTCGGCCGGCAGCAGCTCCTCGTTCAACATCGGCATCTCGGGCGGGTCGTTCGTCGGCGGCGTGATCATCGAGGACCTCGGCGTGCGGACGGTCGCCCTCGCCGCCGCCGTCCTCATCGCCGCCGCCCTCGCCGCGCTGCTGATCGACCCGCTGCTGCCGGTGCGGGCCGGCGACGACCCGCCGGGCGGCGACCACGAACCGATCAACGCCGCCGCATGTCCGGAAAAGTCCGGTAATCCGAACGTCTGACCGCTGTCGGATCTTCTACATTCACGCCGTGTATCTGCCACACGGCACGTGAAGAATCGCTCGGCTGAACCGTTTCCAGCAGGCCGAACATTGATCGTTGAATTCACCAGTACAAATGCGTGATCGGCCGGAAGTGTACTCGGCGCGATGGTCGGTCTCTTCTACGATCGGGCTGGTTCAGGCAGTTTCCGGCGATCCGGTGAGAGGGGCAGGAACCGTGGCGGACGAGCATGCCGCGACCGTCCGCACCACGCCCGCCGAGAAACGAGCGCTGGCGCGCCGGCTCCGCGACGCCGAGACCCACCGCGCCTACGCCGCCTGCAACACCCTCACCGGCCCCCTCACCACCCCGGCCGGTCCCCATCCGCCGGTCGTGTACAGAAGCACGGCCCGCCCGGCGCAACGGTTCATGCTCAGCGTCCTCGTCTCGCTGAACTTCCTGACCGCGATCGTCTTCATCGGCTGGCTCGTCCTGCCACGGCACGTCCCCGGCGCGATGTCCGGCGACCTGTCCGCCACCGTCGTCGTGGCCCGGGTCGCGTTCTGCTTCGTGATCCTCGTCGAGCTGGTACGGCTGCTGCAGAACCTCGCCGTGTGGGTGTTCGCGTGGAAGGCCGCCGACCCGGTGCCGATGGTGCCGGAGCCGGGGCTGCGCATCGCGATGCTCACCACGATCGTGCCGGCGAAGGAGCCCCTCGACGTCGTCGAACGGTCCCTGAAGGCGATGCAGCGGGTCCGCTACCCCGGGCACGTCGACATCTGGATCCTCGACGAGGGCAACGACCCGCGCGTCAAGGCGATGGCGAAGAAGCTCGGCGTCAAGCACTTCAGCCGCCGCGGCAGGCCCGAGTTCAACCAGCCCGGCGGGCCGTTCCGGGCCAAGACCAAGGCCGGCAACCACAACGCGTGGCGCTTCACCCACGAACACGTCTACGACGTGGTCGCGCAGATGGACCCCGACCATGTGCCGCTGCCCAGCTTCCTGGAGCGCACCGTCGGCTACTTCCGCGACCCCGACGTCGCGTTCGTCGTCGCACCTCAGGTGTACGGCAACATGTACGACGGCTGGGTCGTGCACGGCGCGTCGGTGCAGCAGTACCTCTTCAGCGGCCTGATCGAGCGCGGCGGCAACGGGCTCGGCGCGCCGCTGCTCATCGGCACCAACCACCTCTACCGCCCCCTGGCGTGGGCGCTGATCGACGGCTACCAGGACAGCATCATCGAGGACCACCTCACGTCGATGGTCGTGATGGGCGCGAAGAACCCGCTGACCGACCGGCGCTGGAAGGGCGTCTACACCCCCGACGTCATCGCCGTCGGGGAGGGCCCGACGACCTGGACGGACTACTTCAACCAGCAGAAACGCTGGGCGTACGGGGTGTGGGAGATCCTGCTGCGCGGCAAGCCCTTCCTCAAGGGGCTGAGCGCCGCCCAGCGGCTCTGCTACGGGCTCGTGCAGTCCTACTACCCGAGCGTCGCGCTGTCCGCGGTGTCCGGGACGGTCGCCACCGCCGCCTACCTGGGCTTCGGGATCGGCGCGATGCGCGTCGAGTGGCAGCTGTGGCTGACCCTGTGGTCGGCGAGCATGGGCAGCTGGGCCCTGCTGTGGCTGTGGCTGCGCCGCTTCAACCTCGCCGGGCACGAGCGCCGCGAGCTGGGTGTGCACGGCATGCTGCTCGCGTTGTTCGCGGTGCCGGTGTACGTCGTCGCCGGCGTGGCCGCCCTGCTGCGCCGCCCCCTCGCGTACGCGGTGACCGCGAAGGGCAGGCTCGCGTCGGCGGACGGGGTCGCCTCCTTCCGGCTGCACCTGGCGTGGGCGGGGGTGTCGGCGGCGCTGCTCGGCGCCAGCGTGTGGCTCGGTCACCACTCCGACGCGCTGCGCTTCTGGTCGGGGCTCAGCATCGTCGCCGGGCTGTGCCCGCCGCTGATCGCGTGGGTCACGTCGCTGCGCAACCGCCGCATCGTCGAGCAGGAGGCGGACCTGACCACGCAGACCGGGCCGCTGGTCATGACCGTGCGCGGCAAGGCCGCCGTGGTCCGCGAGTCGCTCACCAGCACGTCGACGATCCGGCTGGCCGACCTGCCGCACGTGCCGGGCCTGGACCTGATCGTCCCCGGCCCCCGGCCGGCCCCCGCCGAGCCCGCCGCTCCGGTCAGGGGCCCGGTGTGATCACGCTGCCCCGGATCATGCTCGCCGTGCTGCTGCTCGTCGGCGGCTACACGTTCGTCGTCGCACCGGCCGTCGTCGCGTCGTCCGGCCCGGCGGTGCGCTGGGAGACGAAACGGTCGGAGCCTCGCCCCACGTACACCACCTCCCCCGGGAAAACGGTGGCCTTCCCGCAGCCGGGGAAGGCCTTCTTCGGCGTGTTCACCTCCCGCGGCCCCGCCGACCTCACCGAGTACGACGGGTTCGTCGCCGCCGCCGGGAAACGGCCGCAGGTGATGATGTTCGCGCAGGGCTGGGCGGTGGCGAAGACGTTCGACCGGCAACCGTTCGACCGCGTCGTGAACCGCGGCATGCTGCCGATGCTCGCCTGGGAGCCGTGGAACTTCCGGTCGGAGTCCAAACAGGACGCCAACCGCGGCAACCAGCCCGACTACCGGCTGTCCCGGATCACCGGCGGCGCCTACGACGACTACATCAAGGCGTGGGCGGCGGGCGTGAAGAGCCTCGGCTACCCGGTCGCGATCCGCTTCGCCCACGAGATGAACGGCTACTGGTACCCGTGGTGCGAGTCCGCCAACGGCAACCGCAACGGCGACTACGTCGCCGCGTGGCGGCACGTCCACGACCTGTTCGAGGCGGCGGGCGCCGGCAACGTCATCTGGGTGTGGAGCCCCAACGTCTCCTACGACGGCTCGACGCCGCTGCAGCAGCTGTACCCCGGCGACGACTACGTCGACTGGGTCGGCCTGTCCGGCTACTACGGCACCGGCGGGCTCGAGCAGTACCAGACCTTCGACCAGATCTACCGCAGGACCCTGGGCGAGGTCCGGTCGCTGAGCAGGCGCCCGGTCGTCGTCACCGAGATCGCCGCGACCGACGCCGCCGGGCGCAAGGCGGAATGGATCACCGACCTGCTCAGGTCGCTGCCGAAGCACCCGGAGATCATCGGGTTCCTCTGGTACGAGGCGGTCAAGGAGACCGACTGGCGCATCGCCGCGACACCGGCGGCGTCGGAGGCGTTCGCCGCCGGGATCTCGCAGCCGTACTTCACCGCGTCGTACTCCCCTGACATGGTGCCATCTGTCGTTCGTCGCTCCGGGAGCACACCGTGACGGGATACATCGTCGGCATCGACCTCGGCACGTCCAACACGGTCGCGGTGATCCGCTCCGCCGACGGCCGCCGCCGCCCGGTCCTCTTCGACGGCGCGCCGCTGATGCCGTCCGCCGTCTTCCTGCAGGACAACGGGCAGCTCGCCGTCGGCCGGGACGCGCAGCGCCTCGCCCAGCTCGACCCCGCCCGCTACGAGCCCAACCCGAAGCGCCGCATCGACGAGCCGACGGTCCTGCTCGGCAACACGGACGTCCCCACCCGGGAGATGCTCGCCTCCGTGCTGCGCGCCGCCGCGGCCGGCGTCGCCGAGATCACCCGCACCCCGCCGCCGCTGGTGCTCACGTATCCGGCGTCGTGGGCGCACACCCGCCGGTCGCTGCTGCAGGAGGCCGCGACCCTGGCCGGCTGGCCGCGGGTGACCCTGGTGCCGGAGCCGGTCGCCGCCGCCCGGTACTTCATCAGCACCCTCAACCATCCGCTGCCCCGCGGCGCCGCCATGGCCGTCTACGACTTCGGCGGCGGCACCGTCGACATCGCCGTCGTCCGCCACGACGAGACCGGCTTCACCGTCATCGGCGCCGGCGGCCTGCACGACATCGGCGGCCTCGACATCGACGCCGCCCTCGTCGAACACGTCGGCGCGACCCTGCGGCACACCGAACCGGCCGTGTGGCAGCGCCTGCAGCAGCCCCGGACCGCGCAGGACCGGCGCGACCGGCGGCTGTTCTGGGAGGACGTCCGCGGCGCGAAGGAGATGCTGTCGCGCACCGCCACCGCCCCCGTCTCCGTGCCGGGCGTGGAGGTCGCGCTGCACCTCACCCGCGACGAGCTGGAGGCGCTCGTCGAGCCGATGCTGCGCCAGACGGTCGCGGAGACCGCGCGGGTCGTGGCGGCGTGCCGGCTGGCGCCGAACCAGCTCGCGGGCGTCATGCTCGTCGGCGGGTCCTCGCGGGTGCCGCTGGTGGCGCGGATGCTGCACCGCTCGCTCGGCGTCGCGCCGACCGTCCTGGAACAGCCGGAGCTGCCGGTCGCCGAGGGCGCGGTCGTGCACCCGGCCGAGCTCGGCACCGCCCCCGCGACCGGCACCGCCTCCGTCACCGGCGTGCCCCGGCAGCAGCCCGCCTACCAGACGCAGGGCCACCCGGTGCAGCAGGTCTCCGGCAACACCGGCGTCTACGGCACGCCGACGGCCACGGCCGGCCCGGTGTCGCCCGTCTCCGGGATTCCGGTGTCGGGCGTCCCGATCTCCGCCGCGCCCATGTCCGGCGCCCCTTCGTCAGGGGTCCCGTCATCAGGGGCGCCCGTCTCCGGTGTCCCTGTCTCCGGCGCCCCCGTCTCCGGCGACCCGGTGTCCGCCGGGCCTCCGTCCGGTGCCGCCCTGCCCGGCGCCGGACCGGCCGGCGTCCCGCTGCCCGATGCTCCCGCACCCGCCCGGTCGCGCCGCCGGCTCGTCGTCGTCGCCGCTGCGGCCGGCCTGGCGCTGGTGCTGCTCGCCGGCGCCGCCGGGTGGTGGCTGACCAGGCCGGACCCGCTCGGCTCGTGGGAGGCGATGCCGAAGCTGCCGAGCGTGCGGAGCAACGGCGACCCGCTCGGCATCGAGGGCGCCGCCGCCGCGGTCCTCGACGACAAGCTGTACGTCATCGGCGGCTTCACCGAGTTCGACCCGCGCGTCCAGCTCGACACAGTCTGGGTCTACGACCCGAAGAGCGACGCGTGGTCGGCGGGCCCGAAGCTCCAGCAGGCGGTGAGCCAGACCGCCGCGATCGTGACCCCCGGTGGCGACCTGTTCATCATGGGCGGCTGGGCGTCCGACGGCGCCACCGAGAACGTCTTCAGGCTGAGCCCCGACCGCCTGTCCTGGATCGAGATGACCTCTCTGCCGGAGCCCCGCCAGGCCGGCGCCGCCGCGTTCGACGGTCGCGGCATCGTCTTCGCCGGCGGCAAGGGCCCGGACGGCAAGCCGCGAAAGGATGTCTGGGCGCAGAAGGACGGTAACGCCGGCTGGGACCCGATGACGCCGCTGCGCCAGCCGAGGGAGAAGCTCACCGCCGCCGGCGACGGCGCCGGCACCGCCTGGTTCATCGGCGGCAACGGCACCAGCGGCACGACCACCGACATCGACGTCTTCGTCGAGCGTCAGCTGCAGCCCGCCGGCGTGAAACTGCCCCAGGCCCGGGAGGGCGCCTCCGCCGTGCGGCTGGAGGGCTACGGCCTGTGCGTGCTCGGCGGCAACAACGGCAAGAAGGTCTACGGCTGGTGGTGCCTGAAGGACGGCGTCGCCGACCGGTTGCCGGGGCGCGCCGTCCCCCGCGCGGGCATGGCCGTCGCCACCACGGGCAACACCGTGTACGCCGTCGGTGGCTACAGCACCGCCGAGGAGTCCAACGGGACCACCGACGCCGAGCGGTTCACCGCGCACGAGTAGCTACAGCACGGCGCCGACCTGTTTGACGTGGCGCAGCGCCGGGGCCGTCTCGACGCGCTCCACGCCGGGCAGCGGGCCGATGCGGCGGGTCAGGTAGTCGTACAGGCCCGCCATGTCAGGGCAGATGACGGTGGCGACGAGGTTGGTCGTGCCGGTGGTGGCGGCGGCGAACACGATCTCGGGATGGGTGGCGAGCGCGCGGCCGACGGTTTCCAGGTGGGCCGGGGCGACGGACATCCAGAGCAGGATGCGGGCGTTGAAGCCGAACAGCGCCGGGTTGACCTCCACGTCGAAGAACAGGGCACCGGTGCGCAGGAGGTGCTCGAGCCGCCGGCGCACCGTCGACTCGGACCAGCCCGTCGCCGTCGCGAGCTCGGGCAGGCCCGTGCGGCCGTCGCGGGCGAGGGCGGCGACGAGCGGCTGGTCGGCGTCGAGCAGGACGGCCTCCCCCTCGGCGGGCGGCGGCTGCACCGCGGCCGCCTGCGACGGGGTGAGCGCGTTGGGGCCGGCGGCGTCGACCGCACCCCCGGCGAAGTTGTGGATCAGGCAGTGCGCCTTCACCGACTGGATCCGCGGGGTCTGCGGGAGCTTCTGCAGCAGCAGCGCCTGCCGGTCGGCGGTGCCCGGATTCTGCACGATGCAGGTGACCTCGGTGCCGCCGGACGCGATGGTCACCCAGGTCGTGTCCGGGCGGCGGGCGAGGGCCTCCGCGATCCCCGACGCGCCGCCCGGCGCCGCCTGCACCCGGATCATCCACTTGTCATAGCCGAGCCGGACGCCGTTGGGCAGGCCGACGACCCTGACCCCGGCCTCGGCGCGCAGCCGGCGGAAGCGGCGGGCGACCGTCTGGTCGGACACGCCGAGGACCTCGGCGATGCGGCTGAAGCCGGCCCGCCCGTCGACCCGCAACGCGTCCACGATCTGCCGGTCCAGAGTGTCGACTTCCATCATCCGAGGCTACCCGAAAGTCGGAATCTGCCGAATGTACGAGCAAAGCTTCGCCTGACGGTCAGGGATGCCGCAGAGTCGTCGGCATGCGAAAGTGGTCCACTCTGCTTGCCGTGTCCATCGGCACCTTCATGCTCCTCGTCGACGTCACGATCGTGACGGTCGCGCTGCCGGCCATCGCCGGCGACCTGCACGCCTCGCTCGACGGGCTGCAGTGGGTCCTCGACGGCTACGCGCTCGCCCTCGCCGCGCTGCTGCTCGGCGCCGGCGCGCTCGCGGACCGGCACGGCCGGCGCCGCATGTACCTCGGCGGCACGATCGTCTTCGCCGCCGCGTCCCTGCTGTGCGCCGTCGCGGACACCGGCTGGCTGCTGATCGCGGCACGGTTCCTGCAGGGAATCGGCGGCGCCGCGATGTTCGCCACGACCGTCGCGCTGCTCGGCGTCACGTACAGCGGCAAGGACCGAGGCATCGCGTTCGGCATCTGGGGCGCGGTCAACGGCGCCGCCGCGGCCGCCGGCCCGATCGTCGGCGGGCTGCTCACCGAGCACCTCGGCTGGCGCTGGATCTTCCTGGTGAACCTGCCCGTCAGCCTCCTCGCGCTGTGGTTCACGGTCCGCGGCGTCACCGAGTCGAAGGGCCGCACCGGAGCCCGGTTCGACCTGCCGGGCACCGTCGCGTTCACGCTCAGCGCGGCCGCCGTCACGTACGGACTGATCCGCGGCGGCGAGGCCGGCTGGACCGCCGCGTCGACCCTGACGGCGTTCGGGGTCTCCGCGGTCGCGCTGGTGGTGTTCGTGTTCGTCGAGCGCGCCACCGACCACCCGATGCTCGACCTCAAACTGTTCCGCAGCACGTCGTTCAGCACATTGATGATCGCCGCGGTACTGGCCCAGGCCGCCGCCTTCGCCTACCTGCCGTTCGTCACGGTGTGGCTGCAGCAGTTCCTCGGCAAGGGCCCGGTCGACGCCGGCATCCTCGGCGCGCTGCCGATGAGCGTCGCGTCGTTCGTGGTCGCCGCGGCCGGCGGGCGCCTCCTGCAGCGGATCGCGCCCCGGTGGGCGATCGGGGTGGGCCTGCTGCTGATCGGCGCCGGGGACCTCCTGCAGGCGCGACTGACCGCGACGAGCCCGGCGACGGCGCTCATCCCGGGCCTGATCGTGGCCGGCGTCGGCGTCGCCGCGGTCCTGCCGACCCTCGCGTCGGCGGCCCTCGCAGCGGCACCGCACGAACGCTCCGGCATGGCCAGCGGCGCGGTGAACACGTTCCGGCAGCTCGGCTTCGCGCTCGGCGTGGCCGTGTTCGGTGCCGTGTTCAGCCACCGCCTGGCCGGGCACCGCGACCCCCTGGCGGGCGTCGCCGACGCGCTCGACCGCACGCTGGTCGTCGCCGGTGGCCTCGCCCTGTTCGCCGGGGTGCTGGTCCTGCTGTTCGTCCGCCGCCCCGCCGGTCCGGCCGCCGGCTCACCGGGCCGGGACGCGGCGCAGGTCCGGCTCGACCCGGCCCCGTCGGGCAGCCACTGAGTCCAGGGTCGACGCCGCCAACCCTTCATCTATAGTGGTTGGCGGCTCCGACAAGAAATTTGGTCGGTTGGTGTACCGTTTGGTTGAGCGGTCGGACGGACGGGTTTCGGACGTCGCCTACTCGTGTCAGGCACTCAGCGTCGCGGCGCAGGCCTTGGAGTGCCCGGCGTCGTCTTGCGGCTCGCCACGGCGGACGGCGGCTCGCCACGGCGGACGGCGGCTCGCCACGGCGGACGGCGGCTCGCCACGGCGGACGGCGGCTCGCCACGGCGGACGGCGGTCGTCTTGCGGCCGTCACGGCGGAGGGCGCAGGCGTCGGGCGGGCCGCGCCGCGGTGGCGGGGAACTTCTCCGCCGCCGCGCGCCGGATCCCGTCGCTGATCACCTCGACCGCCGCAACGGCGCCGAGCCTGCGCACGGCGAGCCAGGCGACGTGCAGGTGCTCAAGGTGTGGACGTGCAGGTGCTCAAGGTGTGCAGGTGCTCATGGTGCCCGAAGCGGCCGGCGGACACCTCGGCGACCAGGCCCTCGAAACGCCCCGCGGGCGGGTCGTCGAAGGTGGTCATGTCAGCGCCCGCAGGACCGTGACAGCTGCCTCGACCGCCGAAGGCGATGCTCACGGTGCCCGAAGCGACCGGCGGACACCTCGGCGACGACCCAGCCAGGGGTAGACGACGTAACCCCGCGCGAACCGGTTCGAGCGGCGCGGCCTGCAGACCCTCGAAACGCCCCGCAGGCGGGTCGTCGAAGGTGGTCTGTCAGCGCCCGCAGGACCATGAGGGCGGCCTCGACCGCCGAGGGCAGGTCCCCCGCTCGAGATCGGCGGCGGCCGCAGTGACGATGGCGGCGGCGGTTACAGCGGCGTTAGCGGTGCCGGCGCCGGTGAGCGAGACGAGGACGGCCCGGCGGCCGCCGGGGTGGGCGGCGCGGGTGGTCAGGCCGCGCCGCTCGATCCGGTCGAGGACGCAGGTCATCGGAGGTCTCAACGGTCACGGCCTCCAGGACGGCTCCCGGCCGATCGACGCCGTGCGGGCCTGCCCGTGCTCGCCCGCCCCGCGCTCGCCCGCCCCGCGCCCGTCCGCCCCGCGCCCGTCCGCCCCGCGCCCGTCCGCCCCGCGCCCGTCCGCCCCGCGCTCGCCCGCCCCGCGCTGGCGGCGACGCTGGTCAGGGTCGCGGGCCGGGTCGTGGGCCGGGTGCCGACCACGGCGTCGTGCTCGGAGACGGTCCGGCCGGCGGCGTCGGCGAGGCTTCCCAGCGCGTTGAGCTCCGAGGGTCTCAGGTCCAGGTCGACGAGGCGCGCCGGCAGCACCTGCAGGGTCACGTGCGTGGCACGTTGCAGCTCAAAAACGGCGGTCAGGGCAGGGCGTCGACCCACGCGTCGTCGAGGTGTTCGGCGTATGGGCCGCCCGGCGGGTCCACGACCCACACGTGGATCATCTCCGGCAAGGTGGTGGCGACCGTGAGGCCGGGGCAGGACCCGAACGGTGTCACGACGCCGAAGCCCGGCGGCAGCAGGCCGACGCACACGTCGTGCGCGTGCCAGCGGGCGTCGCCGATGGCCGGTCCGGCGGCGCCGGCGACGGGGACCTGGAACACGACGCCGAGCAGGATCGCGCGGTCGCCGCGGAGGGCGTAGACGAGCTGCTCCGGCGCGGCGGGGTCGAGCACCCGGCCGTCCTGCTGGTGTCCCTTGTGCTCGAAGTGGACCTGCCGCCCGGTGCGCGGGCCGGTGGCGTGGTACCCGTCCGCCTCGGCCACGGGCAGCGCGGCGTACCGGGCGGTCGACGTCCGCACCCGCGCGGCGAGGTCCCGGGCGGCGGCGCGCTCGACGGCGGTCGCCGGCGGGCCGGCCGGGCGCTGGACCGTGCCGGCCTGGATGCGGTCGGCGCCGCCGTGGTCGTGGCCGGCGATCGAGACGACCCACATCGCGGCGCCGAACGTGAACACGAGGGCGACGGTGCCGATCCGCGCCAGGACCCGCCGGGAGGCGACGGCGAGCAGCGCGAGCTGCAGGACCGCTGCCGTCAGGGCGACCTGGTCGGCGGGCGCGGACCGTACACCTGCCGCGGCGACGAACAGGAGCAGCTGCGCCGGCACGAGGAAGCCGGCCTCGACCCGCCACGGTTTCCCGGCGGCGCAGCGCACGGCGAGCCACCCGAACAGCGTCGCCGACACCACCGAGCCGAACCACGGTGACAGTCCGATGTGGACGACGGCGATCGTGGCGAGCAGGCCGGAGCACCACCGGGTCTCGGCGTCGGTGGCCCGCCAGGCCCGCAGCTGGACGAGCACCAGCGGCGCGGCGAGCATCAGCAGCAGCGCCGCGCGGTGCTCCGGAGCGATGCCGAGCCAGAAGTCACGCACGGGCGGCCACCCGCCGCGACAGGTCACGCACGGGCGGTCACCCGCCGCGCGCACAGGACCAGCACGGTGACCGGCAGGGCGAGGGTGGTGAGCAGGCCGGTGAGGTTGACGGTGAAGTCGAGCTGCGGCAGCACCCCGAGCAGCGCCTGCAGCTGCCAGCCCGCGACGGCGCAGACCTCCGCGACGATCGTGGCGACGAGCGCCCAGCGGCGGCGTTCCAGGAGCGCGCCGAGGGTGATGAGCAGCGCGGCGTGCGCGACCGGCGCGACCGCGTAGACCGGGTTGAACCCCATGAGGACGAGCATGCCGAGGGTGCCGGTGAGCCCGAGCGCGCCCTGCAGCAGGAGCAGTCCCCGCACGACAGCCATGCGATCGAGGATCGGGCCGGTCGATGAGCCGGGGATGAGCGGAGGTTAAGAGGACGGTGAGAGTGGCAGGTCGGCGACGAACGACGCGCCGCCGCGGGCGTTGTTGGCCGCGACGATCGTGCCGCCGTGCGCGTCCACGATGGACAGTGCGATGGCGAGGCCGAGGCCGGCGCCGGGGCCGGTGCGGGCCTCGTCGCCGCGGTGGAACCGTTCGAAGATCTGGCGTTCGGTGCCGGGTGGGATGCCGGTGCCGTCGTCGGTGACGTTGAGCTGTGCCCGGTCGCCGCGCTGGGTGACGGTGACCCACACGTTGCCGCCGCCGGTGGAGTACTTGACGGCGTTGTCGAGCAGGATCCAGACGAGCTGGGTGAGCGCGTCGGCCGAGCCGTGCACGGGCGGCGTGGGGGTGACCGCGCGGTGGAACGTCCGGTCGGGGTGCTGCGCCTCCGCCTGCCGGCACACGTCGGCGACGAGCGCGCCGAGGTCGACGGGGGCGAGGTCGAGGCCGGACGCGTCGGAGCGGGCGAGGGTCAGCAGGTGCTCGACGAGCCGGCTCATCCGGGCGCTCTCCCCCGCGATGTCCCGCACCGCCGCGGCGACGTCGTCGGGTGCCGCGTCGGGGTGCCGTTGCAGGAACCCCGCGTTGTTGCGGATCGTGGTGAGTGGCGTGCGCAGCTCGTGCGAGGCGTCGGCGACGAACCGGCGCTGCGCGGCGTAGCTGCCCTGCAGGCGCTCCATCATGGTGTTGAACGCGGCGGTGAGCCTGCCGACGTCGTCGCGGGCCGGCACCGGCGGCAGTCGCCTGGTGAAGTCCTGCTCCCGGCCGATCTGCTCGACGTGGCCGGTCAGCTGCCGTAGGGGGCGCAGCGCACGGCCGGCGACGAGCCAGGTCGCGCCGGCCGTGGCGGCGAGCGCGAGGACGGCGTAGACGAGCACGAGGACGAACAGTCCGCGCCGGTCGTCGCGGACCTTCCTGGCGGTCTGCGCCGCGACGACGTGCCCGCCGGGCACCGCGCGGACCGCGATCCGCACCGGCACGCCGACGTCCGCGGTGGACCTGGGCGCGCCGACGGCCGGCGCGGCGGGGAACCGGCCGTCGAGGGCGCCGGTGCTGAACACCACCCGTCCCTGCGTGTCGACCAGCATGACGAAGATGTCGGGGCTGGTGCGGATGTCGACGGCGGCGGGTGCCGGGCCGGCCGCGGCCGCCGGCCACGTGGTCGTGGACCTGGCGACCGTGTCGGCGCGGCCGGCGAGGGCGGTGTCCTGGCCGGTGGCGGTGCCGGCGGCGAGCAGCAGGAACACGGCGGCGCAGAACAGGGCGAGGGCGGCGCCGGCGATGCCGAGCCCGAACAGGGTGATGCGCAGCCGGATCGACATCACTGCGCCCGCAGGACGTAGCCGACGCCGCGGATCGTGTGCAGCAGCCGGGGCTCGCCGAGCTTGGTCCGCAGGTACCCGACGTAGACGTCGACGACGTTGCTGGCGGTGGCCGCGTCCATGCCCCACACGGCGTCGAGCAGCTGGGCCCGGCTCAGCACCTGCCGGGGGTGGGTGAGGAAGTGTTCCAGCAGCCGGAACTCCAGGGCCGTCAGGTCGAGCGGCACCCCGCCGCGGTGGCACTCGTGGGCGCCGGGGTCGAGGGTCAGGTCCTGGAACTCGAGGCGCTCGGGCCGGGCCCGCCGCAGCAGCGCCCGGACCCGCGCGAGGAGCTCGTCGTAGTCGAACGGTTTGACCAGGTAGTCGTCGGCTCCGGCGTCGAGGCCCTCGACCCGGTCGGCGGTGGCGTCGCGGGCGGTGAGCATGAGCACCGGCAGGTCCCGGTCGGTGGCCCGCAGCCGCCGGCAGACGCCGACGCCGTCGAGCCCGGGCAGCATCCGGTCGAGCACCACGACGTCGGGCCGCCGCGCCGCGATGGCCGCAAGCGCCGCGGGTCCGCTGCCCGCGACGGTGACCTGGTAGCCGCCGTAGACGAGCGCGCGGCGCAGCGAGTCCGCGAGCGGCGGGTCGTCGTCGACCACCAGTACGTGCACCACGGCACGCATCCTAAGTCCGGGGGGCCACCCCGGGCAGTCTCAGGCGACCGCCTTCCGCAGCCAGAAGGTGAGGCCGAGGGACTCGTCGGTGAAGGGTTTGGCGTCGGACCAGTCCGGCTCGGCCGCGGTGTAGGCGGTGGCGAGCACGTCGTCGGTGACGAGGTCGCGGTGCTCGGTGAGGGCGAGGGCGGTGTCGTCGCGGTTGGTGGTGTAGTGCAGCTCGATGCGGTCGACGACGTCCAGGCCGCTGGTCTTGCGGGCCTCCTGGATCTGCCGGACGGCGTCGCGGGCCAGGCCCGCCCGCTCCAGCTCCGGGGTGAGCCGCAGGTCCAGGGCGAGGGTCGCGCCGGAGTCGGCGGCCACCGTCCAGCCCTCGCGCGGGGTCTCGGTGATGAAGACCTCGTCGGGGGTGAGCGTGACCGGCTCGCCGGCCACGTCGACGGTGGCGGTGCCGGTGTCGCGCAGCGCGTCGCGCAGGGCGAGCGCGTCGGCGGCGGCGACCGCCTTGGCGACGTCCTGGACGCCCTTGCCGAAGCGCTTGCCGAGGGCCCGGAAGTTGGCCTTGGCGGTGGCGTCGACGAGGGACGAGCCGGCCGCGTCGACGGGGACGACGGAGCCGACGTTGAGCTCCGACGCGATCTCCTCCAGCAGCGACGCGGGCAGCTTGTCGAAGCCGGCCGCGGCGGCGAGCGCCCGGGACAGCGGCTGGCGCACGCGGATGCCGGAGTCGGCGCGGGCGGCCCGGCCGAGCTCGACGAGCCGCCGGGCGGTCGCCATCTGCACCGACAGCGCCGGGTCGACGAGCGCGGGGTCGACGGTGGGGTACGCGGCGAGGTGCACCGACGCCGGGGCCGGCCCGCCGAACGGGACGACCAGGTCCTGCCAGACCCGTTCGGTGATGAACGGGACGATCGGGGCGAGCAGCAGCGTCACCGTCGACAGGACCTCGTGCAGGGTCGCGAGGGCCGCCGGGTCGCCGCGCCAGAAGCGGCGGCGGCTGCGGCGCACGTACCAGTTGGAGAGGTCGTCGACGAACGCGGCCAGGAGCTTGCCGGTCTCGTGGGTGTCGAAGGCGTCCATCGCGGCGTCGACGCGACCGACGAGGGTGTGCAGCTCGGACAGCACCCAGCGGTCCATGACCGGCCGGTCGGCGGGCGCCGGGTCCGACGGCGACGGGGCCCAGCCGGCGGTGCGGCCGTACAGCGCCTGGAACGCGACCGTGTTCCAGTAGGTCAGCAGCGTCTTGCGCACGACCTCCTGCAGCGTGGTGTGCCCGACCCGGCGCGCGGACCACGGGGAGCCGACGGCGGCCATGAACCAGCGGACGGCGTCGGCGCCGTGCTGGTCGAGCAGCGGGATCGGCTCGAGGATGTTGCCGAGGTGCTTGGACATCTTGCGGCCGTCCTCGGCGAGGATGTGGCCGAGGCAGACGACGTTCTCGTAGGAGTTGCGGCCGAAAACCAAGGTGCTGACGGCCATGAGGGTGTAGAACCAGCCGCGGGTCTGGTCGATCGCCTCGGAGATGAACTGCGCCGGGAAGCGCCGCTCGAACTCGTCCTTGCCGCGGTACGGGTACCCGAACTGCGCGAACGGCATGGCGCCCGAGTCGTACCAGGCGTCGATGACGTCGGGCACGCGGGTCGCGGTCTCGCCGCAGTGGCAGGCGAAGGTGACCTCGTCGATGAAGGGCCGGTGCGGGTCCAGGTCCGTCAGGTCGCGGCCGGCCAGCTCGCCCAGCGAGGCGAGGGAGCCGACGCAGGTCAGGTGGTCCGACGGGCAGCGCCAGATGGGCAGTGGGGTGCCCCAGTACCGCTGCCGGGACAGCGCCCAGTCGACGTTGTTGACGAGCCAGTCGCCGTAGCGGCCGTGCTTGACGCTCTCGGGCTGCCAGTTCGTGCGCTCGTTCTCCCGGAGCAGGTCGTCGCGGACGGCGGTGGTCCGCACGTACCACGACGGCTGCGCGTAGTAGATGAGCGCGGTGTGGCAGCGCCAGCAGTGCGGGTAGCTGTGCTCGTAGGGCACGTGCCGGAACAGCAGGCCCCGCTCGCGCAGGTCGTCGACGAGGGGCGCGTTCGCGTCGCGGAAGAACATCCCGCCGACGAGGTCCAGGCCGGCCTCGAACGTGCCGTCGCGGCGCACCGGGTTGATCATCGGGAGGCCGTACGCGCGGCAGGACGCGAGGTCGTCGGCGCCGAACGCCGGTGACTGGTGGACCAGGCCGGTGCCGCTGTCGGTGGTCACGTAGGACGCGAGGATCACGATGTGCGCGTCGGGGACCTCGACGAGGTCGAACGGCGGCCGGTAGGTCCACCGCTCCAGGTCCGTGCCGGTGAACGACTCGCCGGTGAGCGTCCAGCCCTCGCCCAGGACCGCGCCGACGAGGGGCTCGGCCAGCAGGAGCTGCTCGGTGCCGTCGGTGGCCACCACGTAGGTGACGGCCGGGTTGACCGCGACGGCCGTGTTGGACACCAGCGTCCACGGTGTCGTCGTCCACACCAGCAGCGACACCCGTCCCGCGAGGGGGCCGGAGGTGAGCGGGAACCTGACGAACACCGACGGGTCGACGTCGGTCTCGTAGCCCTGCGCGAGCTCGTGGTCCGACAGGGCCGTCTGGTCCCGCGGGCACCACGGCGCGACCCGGAAGTCCTCGACCAGCAGGCCCTTGTCGAAGATCTGCTTGAGCGACCACCAGACGGACTCGATGTAGGGCGCGTCCATCGTCCGGTACGCGTCGTCCATGTCGACCCAGTAGCCCATCCGGTGGGTGAGCTCGGCGAACGCGTCCGTGTGCCGGGTCACCGACTCGCGGCACCTGGCGTTGAACGCGGCGATGCCGTAGTCCTCGATGTCCTGCTTGCCGGTGAAGCCGAGCTCCTTCTCCACCGCGAGCTCGACCGGCAGCCCGTGGCAGTCCCAGCCGGCCTTGCGCTCGACGTGGAAGCCCTTCATCGTCCGGTACCGCGGGAAGACGTCCTTGAAGACGCGCGCCTCGATGTGGTGGGCGCCCGGCATGCCGTTGGCGGTCGGCGGGCCCTCGTAGAACACCCATTCGGGGCGGCCGCGGGACTGCTCGAGGCTGCGGGCGAAGACATCGCTCTCGCGCCAGAAACGCAGGACGTCGTGGTCCAGGGCGGGCAGGTCGACCTGGGCGGGCACGGGACGGTACATGTCAGGGCATGCTACCCGGCACGTCCGCTCACCTTCGGGCGGGCAGTGCCGATATGTCTGAGGGAAGGGGACCGAGAGGGAGACACGGTGGCATTGTCGCGGCGGCTCGTCGGTGCGGTCGCGGGGTGCCTGCTCACCGGCGTCGTGTGGACGGGGGTGCACGCCGCGGGGGTGCCGTTGCCCAAGGTGCTGGCGTTGCTGCCGGTACCGGTGGCGCTCGGGCTGGCCGCGCTGGTCGCCCACGTCGCCGCCCGTACGCCGGGACTGCCCGCCGCCGGCCGGCGCTTCTGGCGGATCCTGACCGCCTCGGTCGTGCTCATCGGGATCGGCGCGACCGTCATGGGCCACGCCAGGCTCAACCCGGACGCGCCGGAGGCGCTGCGGTTCATCCAGGCGTCCGGGCCGCCGCTGGGCGCGGGCGTCCTGCTCGCCCTGTACGCGCTGCTGCGGCTGCCGACCCGGGCCATGTCCCGGGGTGAATGGATCCGCCTGGGGCTGGACGGGCTCACGGTGCTCATCACCACCGTCGTCGTCCTGTGGCACTTCGCCCTCCGGCCGATGCTGGAGCGGCACACCGACGTACGGCTCGCGCTGGGCCTGCTGGCGCTGTCCACGACCTGCCTGGTCGCGCTGGTCGCGGTGATGAAGGTCGTCCTGCTCGGCAGCGGCCCGGTCAGCCCCCGGTCGATGCGGCTGCTCGCCGCGACGGTCCTCGCCGGCGGGCTCGGCTCGGCCGCGTCGCCGCTGATCGCCGAGCCCCGCTGGGTCGGCCTCCAGCCGAACATCACCCTGGTCGAGGCGCTGCTGGTGGCGTTCGCCGCGCACGCGCAGTCCCTGACGCCCGCCGGGGGCCCGGTCGCCGCGGCACGGACCAGGACCTACAGCAAGGTGCCGTACTTCGCGGTCGCCGCCATGTCGCTGCTGCTCGCCGCCGTCGCGTACGGCGACCACACCGACGTCGGGCCGGTCGCGACCGGCGCGATCGCGGTCAGCGCCGTCGTCGGGCTGCGGCAGCTGGTCGCGCTGCGGGACAACGCGCAGCTGCTCGACTCGGTCCGCCGGCACGAGCAGCGGATGCGTTACCAGGCCAGCCACGACGCGCTGACGGGCCTGGTGAATCGGGCGCACTTCAACGAGCTGCTGTCCGGGGCGCTGCTGGACGGGCCGGCGCCGCGCCCCCTTGCGGTGCTGCTCATCGATCTGGACGACTTCAAGCTCATCAACGACACGCTCGGCCACGACGTCGGCGACGAGGTCCTGGTCACCGTCGCCGAGCGGCTGCGGCGGGCGGTCCGCCACGACGACGTCGTCGCCAGGCTCGGCGGCGACGAGTTCGCGATGCTGCTGCCCGACATCGACGACGAGCACGCCGTCGACGTCGCCGACCGCATCCGGGACGCCCTCGCCACGCCGATCCAGACGGCCGGGCACGACCTGCTCGTGCACGCCTCCGTCGGGGTGGCCACGTCCCGCCCCGGCGACCGCCTGGAGACGCTGCTGCGCAACGCCGACCTCGCCATGTACGCGGCGAAGGAACGCGGCAAGGGCGGGCATTTCATCTACGTGCCGGGGATGACCACCCGGATCGTCGCCCACGCCGAGCTCGGCGCCCAGCTGCGCGACGCGATCGACGCCGGGCAGCTGTTCCTGCTGTACCAGCCGATCGTGCGCCTCGACGACGGGCGGGCCGTCGGCACGGAGGCCCTCGTGCGGTGGCGGCACCCGGAGCGCGGCGTGGTGCCGCCGGCGGAGTTCATCCCGGCCGCGGAGCAGACCGGCCTGATCGTGGCGCTGGGCCGCTGGGTGCTGCGCGAGGCCTGCCGGCAGCAGGCCCGGTGGCTCACCGACCTCGGCGCCGAGGCACCGCAGACGGTGAGCGTCAACGTCGCCGGGCGGCAGCTGACCGACCCGCAGTTCGTCGCCGACGTCGTCGCCGCGCTCGGCGACGCGGGGCTCGACGCCCGGCACCTGACCCTGGAGGTGACGGAGACGGCGGTGCTGGACAGCGCCGAGGCGATCGCGGCCCTCGAGGCGCTGCGCGACCTGCGCGTCAAGCTGGCCCTCGACGACTTCGGCACCGCCGCGTCGTCGCTGGGGCTGCTGCTGACCTGCCCGGTGACGTCGCTGAAGCTGGACCGCACGTTCGTCGACGGGATCACGACCGTCGCCCGGCAGGAGGCCGTCGCCACCGCCGTGATCCGCATGGCGCAGGCGCTCGACCTGGCCACCGTCGCCGAGGGCATCGAGACGGAGGACCAGGCGCGGATGCTGCGGCATCTCGGGTACCGCTTCGGCCAGGGCTACCTGTACGCACGGCCCCTCGCCGCGGACGACGTCGCGGCACTGGCCGCTCCGGCACCGATCAGCCACCGTTCGTCGATATGATCTCTGTCGATCGGCGTGCGACGATCACGGGTGTGCAGCAGATCACAGTGTTCTTCGAGGGTGACGGCGCGGGCGTCGGCGGGCTCGCCTGGGGCCAGCAGCAGGTGTGGCGGACGGTGGTCGAGGTCGGCACCTCGATGAGCATGGGCGGGGTCGTGCCGGTCGCCGACGGCCGCGTCGCGGCGGACTTCGCCGAGGAGCTGCGCTTCCTGATGAGCCGCTTCGCCGCGCTGCGCTCCCGCCTCGTCTTCACCGAGCCCTGGCACGCGACCTCCGTCGACGCCTGCCACCTGGTCCGGCAGGAGGTCGTCGCCAGCGGCGAGACGGCGCTGGAGGTGCACGACGCCGGCCCCGGCGAGGACCCGGCCGCCGTCGCCGCCACGCTGTACGCACAGTGGCGGGCCCGCAACTTCGACTACGAGCACGAGTGGCCGATCCGCGAGGCCGTCGTGCGGCAGGACGGCGCGATCACCCACGTGGTCGTGCAGGTCAGCCACCTCGTCGCCGACGGCAGCGCGCTCGGCACGATGATCCGTGAGCTGGCGGCGCGGGACCCGCAGGCCCCGCCGCCGATGTCGCCGCTCGCGCTGGTGGCCGCGCAGCGCGCCGCGACCAGGCAGACCGACATCGCGATGCGCTACTGGGAGACCGCGCTGCGGTCCCTCACGCCGCGGCGGCTGCCGGACGCTGCCGACCGGGGCGAGCCGCGCTGGCGGCAGGTCGTGTGGCGCTCCCCCGCGATGCTGCTGGCCGTCGAGCGGGCCGCCGCCACGCTCGGCACCGACACCGGGTCGGTGCTGCTGGCCGCGTACGCCGTCGCGTTCAACGCGGTGACGGGGCAGACCGCGCCGTTCGCCACCCAGGTCATCGTCAGCAACCGCTTCCGGCCCGGCCTCGCCGACGTGGTCAGCCCCCTGGCGCAGAACGGCCTGGTGGTCCTCGACGTCGACGGGACCGCCCCGGCGGAGGCGGTCGACCGGGCCCGCCGCGCCGCGATGAACGCCTCGAAGCACGCCTACTACGACCCGGCCGCCCGCCTGGCGCTCTTCGACCGGGTCGGCCCGGTCGACCTCGCGGTGCTCTACAACGACCGGCGGGTCGGCGTGATCGAGGCGCAGGCGGCCCGGGGCACGGTGCCGGCCGTCGCCGACGTCGAGGCGGCGCTGCCACTGACCGAGCTGGTGTCGGAGCGGCCGATGGCCTTCTTCAACGAGAAACTGATGATCCACATCGACGACGTCGTGGACACGGTGCAGCTCACCGTCGAGGTCGACACGCACCACCTCGCGATCGGCGACCTGCACCGCCTGCTGTCGGCGATGGAGTCCTTCGCCGTGTCCGCCGCCGCTTCGGATCAGGCCGTTGCCTCGATGTAGATGCTCTCGTCGTTACGCATGACCTTGTCCAGGTCGGCGACGTCCTGGCGGGCGCCGTCGCGGTAGGAGCGCACCGCGATCCCCTCGGGGTCGAACCCGGCGGCGGTGAGCACGTGCTGCAGCTCCTCCAGGTCGTAGATCCAGCGATGCCCGTACACGTAGAAGAGCTGGTTGAACATGAACGCGGTGCGCGGCGGCATCTTCGGCGCCACCCCCGTCAGCGCCCGGTCGACCCGGCGGCGGTGCTTGCCGAAGAAGCCGTCGCCGTTGACGTAGGACTGCGCGTAGATCTTCAGGTCCGGAGTGGTGATCCGCACGAACCCGCCGGGCTTCAGGACCCGCTTGACCTCCGTGAGCCACGCGATGCCGACCTTCATCGACACGTGCTCGATCAGGTGCTCCGCGTAGACCCAGTCCACGGCGTCGTCGACGACCGGCAGCCGCTGCGAGATGTCCATCTCGGCGAAGAACGCCGTCCCGTCGACCTTGTAGATGTGGCCCCGCTCGGAGGTGAGCTCCGGGCTGCTGACGGCCACCAGGTCGGTGCCGAGCGCCTGCGGGTGGTCGGTCTTGAACGCGGCGAACTCGATGCCGGTGATGCCCAGCCCGTCGAGCTGCTCGTGGGTGATGAGGTCGGTGCTGAGCAGCAGTTCGAGCTTCTCGCACTTGCCGAGGTCGGCGGTGAACGAGTCGACCACCGCCTCGATCCCCTGTGGGTCTTCCCAGTCCCAGGCTAAGGCCGGCGTATCGGTTGACATCGTTTTGGGGTCCCTCCACCGAAAAGTTGATTGATCTAAACATGTCGTGCTGTGGCCTACAAGCAGCGGAGCGTGACACCTCGTCGGGCAAGATTGGCTCCATGAACATCACCTGGTGGGGCCACGCCACGGTGGCGGTCGCCGACCGCGGCACCACGATCCTGACCGACCCGGTGCTGCGCAACCGGCTCGCGCACCTGCACCGCCGGCGCGGCCCGCGGCCCGTCCTGGACACGGCGCCGGACGCGGTCGTCATCTCCCACCTGCACGGTGACCACTGCGACCTGCCGTCGCTGCGGGCCCTGCCGCCCTCGACCCGGCTGCTGGTGCCGCGCGGCGGCGGCCCGTTCCTGCGCTCCCGCCTCGGCGCCGGCCGGGACATCACCGAGATCGCCGCCGGCGAGTCCGTGGAGGTCGGCTCGCTGCTGGTCCGCGCGGTGCCGGCGAACCACGACGGGCGCCGCAACCCGAAGTCGCGCATCCGCGCCGCCGCCCTCGGCTACGTGTTCGAGGGGAGCCGCTCCGCGTGGTTCGGCGGCGACACCGGGCTCTTCGACGGGATGCGCTCCCTCGGTCCGCTGGATCTGGCGCTGGTACCGGTGTGGGGCTGGGGCTGGACGCTCGGCGCCGGCCACCTGGACCCCGCCGGCGCGGCGGAGGCGGTCCGCATCACCGACCCGGCGCAGGCGGTGCCGATCCATTGGGGCACCCTCTGGCCCGTCGGCTGCGGCCGGGTGCGGCCCGACCGCTTCCACCGGCCCGGCGACGAGTTCGCGGCCCTGGCCGCCGCCGCGGCCCCCAGGACCGACGTGCGGGTCCTGGCCCCCGGCGACTCCCTCACGGTCGCCGCGTGACCACCTTCGGAGGTCTCCTCGCCGCGCTCGCCGGTCTCTTCGCGATCGTCGCCGCCGGGTCCACGGTGCCGATCCTGCCGACCGGCGCCGCCGTGAGCGCGACCGCCGTCGTCGCCGCGCACCGCAGCCCGTTCGCGCTGATCGCCGTCGTCGCGATCGGGGCGGCGGGCGCGTACTGCGGCGACGCCGCGACCTACGCCATCTGCCGCGCCGGCGGTGAGGCGCTCACCCGCCGGCTGCGGATCCTGCGCCAGCCCCTGCACCTGGCCGAGGCGGTGAAGCAGCGGCTGAGCGAGCGCCCGGTGAGCGCCCTGCTCGTGTCCCGGCTGGTCCCCGGCGGCCGGATCCCGGTGCTGCTGACCGCGGCGATCGTCGGCCTGTCGTGGCGCCGCTTCGCCGCCGCGAACGTGGCCGCGTGCGCGCTGTGGTCCGCGACGTACGCCGCGATCGGCCTCCTCGGCCGCAGCGTCTTCCCGCAGCCCTGGCAGGGCGTGGTGGCGGCGCTGGTCATCGCCCTGGGCGCCACCCAGCTGGCCGGCTGGCTGCGGCACCGCCGCGACCGCCGCTCCAGCCCCCCGCAGAACGCCTAGCCACGCGGTCGTCTCAGCGGCGGCCTGCCGGCGGGCCGCGGGTGGTCTCAGCGGGGGCTGTCGGCGGACTGCAGCGGGCGGTCCGGGTCGCCGCTCCCGGGGCCGGACCCGGCCTTCGCGCGCGGCTCGGGCAGCGGCGGCGGGGTCTCGGCGCGCAGGCCCAGGTCGTCGAGCCACTGGACCAGCTGACGGTGCACGGCGGCCGGGCCGACCGGGGCACGGTCCAGGCACGACCAGCCCGACGGGTAGACCAGGACGGCCTCGGTCTGCCAGCCGCCGATGCCGCCGTGCGAGCCGACCAGCTCCTCGAAGGCGGCGACCTCGTCGGTGCCGGGGTCGACCCGGCTGACCAGGACCAGGTCGCCGACGTTGGACATGGCCTGGTGCGCCAGGAGGTCGCGGGCGGCACGCGGGCCGTAGGGCAGCAGCGGGTCGACGCCGTCGACGTGGCCGTCGCGGAGGCGGTGGCGGCCGCCCGGGCCGAAGGCGACCGGGCCGTCGACCTCGGAGAGCCCGACGACGAGGCCGATGCCGGGGTGCTCGGCGAGGCCCTGGACGAGCGCGGGGCGGGCCGCGCCGATCTCCTCGACGGTGGCACGGCCGGGGTGCTCGGTGAGGTAGAGCATCGCGAGGTTGCCCGACGCCACGGTGACGACGGGCGCCGGCGGGGCCGCCGGGGTCACGCGGGTGGGGCGGCCCGCCACGGCGACGATCAGGTTGCGCGCCCGGGCGCGCTCGTCGTCGTTCGGGTCCGGGGTCGAGGCCGCCATCTGACCGGCCATCATGGCGACGACCTGCTCCAGGCTCTGCCCGTACCGCTGGGAGAACGTCGCGCCCTGGCTCTGGCCGTGGTCGGAGAGGACCACGATCTCGTAGCGGCGCCCGGCGACCTGGGCGAGGCGGTGCAGCGTGCCGAGGACACGGTCGAGGCCCTCCAGGGTCTGCAGGGCCTCCGGGCGCAACGGGCCCGCATGGTGGGCCACCTCGTCGTAGTCGACGAAGTCGCAGAAGATGGCCGGCGCGCCGCGGGTCATCTGCTCGGCGATGAGCGACACGTTGAGGTCGCGGAGCAGGACGTTGGTGACGGCCCTGAGCGCCACGTAGGAACCCGTGCGCGGCACCCGGGGGTAGACGTTGCGGAAGCGCTGCCGGCGGGCCTGCTGGATCTCCTTGAGCATCTCGCCGACCGACAGGACGATCGCGCGGGCGAAGCCGTAGGGGCTCGCGACGAAGGCCAGGTAGCCGCGTGCGGTCCGGCCGGGCAGGCCGGCGTTGCTGAAGGTGAGCAGGCTGGTCGTCGCGTCGCCGGAGAAGACGTTGCTGATGCTGGCGCCGCCGTCGGCGAGCAGCCCGCGACCGGTCGAGATGCGGGCCTCGACGTCGGCGGCGTCCTTGGGCCGGTTGGTGACGACGAGCCGGCCGGTCGCCTTCTCGTACCAGCGGAACGCCGGCACCTCCGACTCGCTGCCGTGCAGGATCCCGGCCTGGCTGGCGGGCGTCGTCGCGGGCATGCCGGTGTGCCACGGGACGAGGGCGTGTGTGCCGGTGCGCAGCCACTTGCCGAGGTTGGGCAGGTTGCCGGCCTTCACCGCCCACGACAGCAGCGGCGCGGACAGCCCGTCGAGCTGCACGAACAGCACCCCGGGCTCGGTCGCGGGACGGTCGTGGTTGCGCCGCACCATCTGCCGCAGCGTCTGGCCGAGGAACACGTCGTCGCTGCCGGCGTCGGCGAGCCAGTTGACCAGCGCGGTGAGGACGGCGGCGGTCCAGCTGGCGACCCACGCGTCGAGCACGCTGCCGACCGCGACGCCCTCGGCGACGCGCAGCGCGGTGAACATCACCCCCGTCTGCAACAGCACCCCGACGAGCAGGACACCGAGGCCGCCGACGACCACGGCCACGGCGAACAGCAGCAGCCGCATCAGCGTGCCGATGAGCGCGAGCAGGACCGCGAGCTCGACGAGCGCGGCCGGGCCGCCGGTCGCGGTGACGCCGGGCAGCAGCCAGAAGGTGACGGCGAGGACGACGACCGAGGTGACACCGCTGCGCAGCAACGACTTGCCCCACGCGATGGTGAGCCGCCAGTCACGCAGCATGCGGCCGGCGAAACGGACCCGTTGCCCGATCACGGACGACGCCAGGGCACGCACCAGCCAGCTCACCCGACCCAGGGTACGTCCCGTCGTTCCCACAGAATTCCCAACGAAACACCACGTGGTCAGTAAGATCATCCAAGAGGGTGAAGACCCCCGGACGCACTGTCGCCCCCACACCGGAGACGGCGCGGGGGCGACACAGGGCGGGCAACCTACTTCTTCTTGCCCTTCTTGTCCTTCTTGTCCTTCTTCGACTTCTTGGACTTCTTCGCCATGGTGCACTCCTCTCCGCAGGGAAGGCGCCCCGTCCGGGACCGTCAACGGCCCGGAATCGGTGCGCTGACAACACCGTAGCGGCAGAAGCGTCGAACGGACAGGGGAGAAGCCACCTTTTCTTGGTCTCCTGTTTACCTTTTCGCGACTCCACGTTCTCTCGGTAGGGTGTCAACATGGCCGAAAAGCTTGAGGTGGAACGGAAATACGAGCTGCCCGACGACTTCGTGATGCCCTCGATGATCGGAATCGCTGATGTGGCCAGGGTTACAGCGCCCGATGACCAACATCTGGACGCGACCTACTACGACACCTCGGGGCTGCGCCTCACATCCGGCAGGGTGACGCTGCGCCGCCGCACCGGCGGCAACGACGCCGGCTGGCATCTCAAGCGCCCGTCCGGCGGGGAGCGCAGCGAGCTCCAGGTGCCCGCGACGGCACGGCAGCGCACGCCCCCGGCGCAGATCACGACGCAGGTCCGGGCCCTCACCCGAGGCGAGCCGTTGCGGCCGATCGCCCGCATCCGCACCCATCGCATCGAGCGCGGCCTGCAGACCGCGGACGGCACCGTGGTCGCGCTCGTCGCCGACGACACGGTCGACACCGAGTCCCTCATCGGCCAGGGCGTCGTGCAGCGGTGGCGGGAGCTGGAGGTGGAACTGGTCGACGGCGCACCCGCCGACCTGGCCCGCATCGACAAGGCACTGCGGGCCGCCGGCGCCCGGCCGTCCGCGTCGCCGTCGAAGCTGTCCCTCGCGCTCGGCCCCGACCACCCGGCACCCGCCACCGACCGGGCGCCGCGCTCCGCCGCCCGCCGCGCCGTCGCCGACTACGTGCGGACCCAGCGCGATGCGATCGTCGAGCACGACCCGCACGTCCGCGCCGGCGACGCCGAGGCCGTGCACAGGGCCCGGGTCGCGACCCGGCGGCTGCGCTCGACGCTGCGCAGCTTCGCACCACTGCTCGACGCCTCGGAGGGCGACCTGGACCGGCTGCACGACGAGATCAAGTGGCTGACCGGCCTGCTCGGCGAGGTCCGCGACGGCGACGTCATGGCGTCCCGGCTGTCGGACCTGCTCGCCGCCGAGCCGCCCGAGCTCGTGATCGGCCCCGTCCCCGCCCGGATCGCGTCCCTGCTCGCGGCCCGCGCCGAAGACGCCCGGCGCCGGCTGATCGCGGGGCTGGACAGCCAGCGGTACATCACCCTCCTCAACGACCTCGACGCGCTGGTCACGGCCGTCGGCGGCTCGAGCCGGGTCGCGAAGCGGGAGCTGCGGCGCCTCGCGCACCGGGCGGTCCGCCGCGCCGACCGCCGCCTCGCCACCGCCGTCAGCACACCCGGGTCCGGACCTGACCGCGACGAGCGCCTGCACGAGGCCCGGAAGGCCTACAAGCGCGCGCGGTACGCCGCCGAGCTCGCCACCCCGATCGCCGGCAGGCCCGCGGCGAAGCTCGCCGACCGGATCACCGACCTGCAGGACGTGCTCGGCGCACACCAGGACGCCAACGTCACCGCCGACCTCCTGCGCGACTACGGCCTGCGGGCGTTCACCGAGGGCGAGAACGCCTTCACCTACGGCCTGCTGCACGCCCGCCAGGCCGAGCACGGGCGGGCCGCGCTGGCCTCACTCCCCCGCGCCCGCCGCCGCGCCACCCGCCGGAAGGTCCGCGACTGGATGTCGTGACCCCGCACCGCCCCAAGGAGCACCCCGCGCGGGAGCACCACCGTCCCCGCGCGGGAGCACCACCGTCACCCCGCGGCGCCGTCGGCTCCGGAGGGAAGGGCCCGCGCCGCGCGGGGGTGGGCTGAAGGGTGAGGTGGCGCGATTGCGGGGGGCGGGGGTGGGCAAAGGGTGAGGCATGCGGTTGCGGCGGAGCACTCCGGGTAAGGGCGGGTACCGGCGCAAAGGCCGGGGCCGGGGCTTCACCTACCACAGTGCCGGCGGCGGCGCCCTGACCGACCGTGCCGAGCTCGACAGGATCAAGGCCCTCGCGATCCCGCCCGCCTGGCAGGACGTGTGGGTCAGCGACGACCCGCGCGGGCACATCCAGGCGGTCGGCACCGATGCGGCCGGGCGGCGGCAGTACCGGTACCACGACGTGTGGCGGGCAAAGCGGGACGCCGCCAAGTTCGATCATGTGCTGGAGGTCGGTGCCCGGCTGCCGGCGATCCGGGAGCGGGTCGGGCGGGACCTGGGCGCGCGGGGGCTGGGCCGGGACAGGGTGCTCGCGGCCGCGGTCCGGTTGCTGGACGTGGGGTGTTTCCGGGTCGGCGGCGAGGCGTACGCGGCCGGTGAGGAGGGCACGTTCGGGCTGGCCACGCTGCTGCGCGAGCACGTCGCGCTACCGAGGGGGGCGGTCCGGTTCCGGTACCCGGCGAAGGGCGGCGTCGAGCGGTCCGTCGATGTCAGCGACCCGGAGGTGCGGGCCGTCGTCAAGCGGCTGCTCGACCGGGACACCGGCGACGAGGAGCTGCTCGCGTACCGCGACGGCCGGCGCTGGGTCGACGTGCGCAGCGGCGACATCAACGACTACCTGCGTGACGCCGGCAGGATCGAGATCTCGGCGAAGGACTTCCGCACCTGGCACGGCACGGTGCTCGCGGCGCGGCTGCTCGCGCGGGAGCCGAAGGTCAGCATGCGGGCCGTGCCGCGGATCATGCGGGAGGTGTCGGAGTTCCTCGGCAACACGCCCGCCGTCGCCCGCGCGTCCTATGTGGATCCGCGGGTCGTCGACCTGTACGGCGACGGCGTCACGATCTCCCGGCGGGCGGCGGGCGACCAGGCGCGCGGCGAGGTGGCCGTCCTTCGTCTGCTTGCCGCCGATCCGGGTCGATGACAAGATCTGCGGGTGCGGCTCGATCTTGCGCGACTTCGCGACAGCTTCCACGGCACCCTGGTGACCCCCTACGACCCCGGCTACGAGGCCGCGCGGGTCCTGTTCAACACCCGGGTGCGGACCCGGCCGGCGCTGATCGCGCAGTGCGCCACCAGCGCCGACGTCGCCGCGGCGATCGGGTTCGCCCGTGAGCACGGGCTGCCGATGAGCGTCCGCGGCGGCGGGCACCACGCGGCCGGGTTGTCGCTGGTCGAGGGCGGTGTCGTCATCGACGTGGGCGGGATGCGGTCCATCGATTTCGACGCGGACGCGCGCACCGTGACGGTCGGTCCCGGCGCCGGCTGGCGCGACATCGACAAGGTCACCTACGTCGAGCACTCGTTCACCGGCGACGACGGCCTCGAGTACGGCCTGGCCGGCCCGGGCGGCGAGTGCCCGACCGTGAGCAACGCCGGTTACAGCCTCGGCGGCGGCTACGGCCCGCTCGGCCGCACGTTCGGGCTGGGTGCGGACCACATCGTCGCCGCGGAGGTCGTCGACGCGTCCGGCGCCGTCCTGCGGGTCGGCGAGGACGAGCACCCGGAGCTGTTCTGGGCGCTGCGGGGCGCCGGCGGTGCGGGCTTCGGGGTCGTCACCTCGCTGACGTACCGGCTGAACCCGCTGCCCAAGACCGTCGTCGGCGGCGTCGTCGCGTGGCCCCTGTCGCGGGCCGAGGACGTGTTCCGCGCCTATCGCGACCTGTACCACGACCGCGGCGACGACCGGCTCGCCTTCTGCCTGCTGCTGACCACCGAGCCCTATCCGGAGGGTGAGCCGGTGGTCGTCATGTACGGCCTGTACGTCGGCCCGCCCGGGGAGGCCGCGGCGGCGCTCGAGCCGATCGAGGCGCTCGGCGAGCCGCTGTTCAGCTCGATCGGCGAGTGCTCGTACTTCGACCTCATGCAGGGCATGGGCGAGGAGATCATGTACGGGCTGCAGTCGAAGTGGCTCGGCGGATACTTCGGACCCGAAGGATTCGACGAGGCGGCGTTCGCCACGATCCTGGAGCACTTCCGGCGCTCGCCGTCGGGCTACTCGATGGTCCGCTTCGACCTGCTCGGCGGTGGCGCCATCGGCCGGGTCGCGCCGGAGGCGACCGCGTTCGTGCACCGGGCGCCGCTGCACTACATCTCGGTCATCGCGCAGTGGCAGGGCGACGAGGAGACCGACACCAACGTGTCGTGGATCGACGGGTTCGTCGAGGAGCTCGCCCCGCACCTGACCGGCGAGGTGTACCAGAACTACGCCAGCCGCGACCTGACCGACTGGGCCGGCGCGTACTACGGCGCGAACTATCCCCGCCTGCAGCAGGTGAAGCTGCGCTACGACCCGGAGAACGTGTTCTCCACCCCGCAGTCGATCCGCCTGCCGTAAGAGCCGGCAGCCGTCAGCGGCACGCCAGCGCGGCGTCGACGGCGGCCGACTCGATGCCGCGGGCGCACGCCTCCACCTGCGCCGGCGACAGGCGGTGCGTGTCGGCCCAGATCGCCAGGCCGACCGCGTCGTCCAGGGCGTCGACCTGCAGGTAGAACGTGCCGTCGTACGCCGGCAGCATGCGGTCCCAGCGGACCGTGGTGCTCGGCAGCGCGGCCCGGATCCGCGCGGCGGACGGCAGCACCGCGGGCACGGCGGCGGCGGGACCCCGGCGGTCGTTGACGAAGCACGAGATGTCGACGGGACCACCCCGGTCGGCGGCGAGCCGGTCCAGCATCGCCCGGTGGTCGGCGGGGGCGAAGTAGCCGTGCAGGTAGGCGCTCGTCGCGGACCGCCACACCCGCCGCGCCACCTCGTCCAGGTCCCCGGCCGGGTCGATGACGCAGATGCCGGGCTGGGTCAGGTGGCACACCGCGTCGGCGAAGCCGGGCCGGAAGCGGTTGCTGACGAGGACCTGCGCGACGCTCGGCGTCCGGCCGGTGACCCGGGACAGGGCGACACCGTAGGCGGCGAGCAGCACGTGGCCGGTCTCCACGCCGGTCCGCGCGGCGACGACCTGCAGCGCGAGGTGCAGCGCCGGCGAGTGGCAGACGAGCTCCCAGAAGCGCGGCGTCCGCGGGTCGCCGGAGGTGCCGAAGCGCTCCGGCGGGAGGTCCCGCAGCGCCGCCTCCCAGTGCCGCAGCGACTTCGCGCTGTGCCGGCGTTCGGCCGGCTGCGCCTGCCGGTGGGCGAGCTCGAGCGCGCGGACCCCGGCGGCCGGGGCGGTGCCGGCGGCGGCGTGCGGCAGGTCGCGCACGAGGGCCTCGATGCCGAACCCGTCGACGGCGAGGTGGGAGTACTGCACGACGAGGTGGCTGGGCACGTCGCCGGCGGTCACCACGCCCCACCGGACCGGGAACTCGTGCTCCAGGTCGAACGGCGTGAACTCGTACCGGCTGCGCAGCGCCTCGGCGGTGGCCTCCGCGTCCTCGGGGGGCGACGCGACGATCTCCAGATCGACGGTGCCGGACGCGGCCACGGTCTGCCGCGGCTCGTCGCCGGCGAGGCTGAACCGGGTCCGCAGGCCCTCGTGGCGGCTCACCAGGCGGCCCAGCGTGGCGGCGAGATCCGCGACGGTGGCGTCCGGGCCGAGCGCGACGGTCCCGCCGATGTTCAGCGTCCGGCCGGTCCGCCGCATCGTGTGCCAGATCTCCTGCTGCCCCCAGGTCAGGGGGCCGGAGCCGGCGCCGTCGCCCACGAACGGCACGGCGAGGCAGGACGTGGCGACGTGCATCGGCTACTCCCTGATCGGCTACCCCGAGAGCGCGGCGGCGACCACCAGTTCCTCGATCCCCCGCAGGATCGCCACCAGATCGTCCGGTGCCACCCGGCGGGTGTCAACGCGCAGGGTGATGTCGACCGTGTCGGGCACCGGGTTCACGAGGAAGAAGACCGTGGCGTAGGGGTCGTCGGAGTGCGTCCCCCAGCGCAGCCGGCTGCTCGGCAGCGCCGCGTTGATCTCGGCCGCGCTCGCCCGTGGCAGGACCTCCGCCGATGCCATCGTCCTGCGCCGATCGTTGAAATAGGACTGCAGGTCGAGCGTCGCGCCGCGCTCCTCGCCCACCCGGGCGATCATGTCCCACAGCTCGCGGGGGTCGTAGTAGGCGTGCATGCCGGCGGTCAGCTGCGTCTTCCACACGCGGGCGACGACCTCGTCGAAACTTACATCCGCGGTGTCCACGACGCACAGGGCGCTCTGCGCCAGACCGGACACCGACTCCTTGAAGCCGGGCCGGAAGCGGTTGCTCACCAGCATCCGCACCACGGGGGTGGGATCGCCGGCGATCCGCGCCAGCATGAGCACGTACGCGGCGAGCAGGATCGTGCTGCTGTGCGCCTTGGTCCGCTCGGCGATCACGCCGAGGGCGAGGTGGGCGGCCGGGGACTCGTAGCTCGCCTCCCAGTACCTCGGCGACGGCGGGTCCGGCACGGGCGGGAAGCGCTCCGGCGCGATCTCGCGCAGCTGCTTCTCCCAGTGCCGCAGCGACGCGGTGTGCTGCCGCCGCGCCGCACCGGCGCGCTGCCGGCGGGCAAGCTCGGCGGGCTGGACGCCGACGACCGGGGCGAGGTGCTCGCCGGTGGCCCGGTCCAGGTTCGCCAGGTCGTTGATGATGGCCTCGATGCCGTACGCGTCGACGGCCATGTGGGAGTACAGCACGACGAACCACGCCGGCTTCCCGTCGCGGCACACGACCGCGGCGCGCACCGGCCAGTCCTCGGCGTTGTCGAACGGCGCCTCCTGCAGGGCCGTGTCGAGGGCCGCGGCGACCTCGGCCGGGTCCTCCTCGCCCGCCTCGACGATGTCGATGTGGATCTGCCCGGAGTCCGCCAGTACCTGCCGGGGCAGGCCGTCCTCACCGAGCCGGTAGCGGGTCCGCAGTGATTGGTGCCGGCCGATGAGGAACGCGAGTTCCATGACGATCTGTTCGATCGTCTGCCCGTCGAGCAACGGCATCGTGCCGCCGGCCCAGTCGACCCGGCCGCCGCCCAGTTCCATGGATCTCCAGGCGGCCCATTGGCCCCAGGTCAATTCCTCGACACCCGATCCCTCACCCTTGAAGTGGACCGGGACCCGCTGCGCCGTTGCAGTCTCCGCCATGACCTCTCGCCTCGTGATCGTGGACGTGTCCGCGGTACCGCGACCGCGATCGCGTGATGGCCGGCCGGGAGCGCCGGGCGCCGGACCGGCCGGCCACCACGTTCGAAATCAGAGCCGGGCGTTCCGGAGCTGAACGTTGTCGCCCCGGAGCTGGGCGTTGGTACCACGGAGCTGGGCGTTGACCCCACGCAGCTGAGCAGCCTTCATTTCGCACCTCCCTCACCTGGTCACTGGAAAGCGCTTGAAAGGGACCGTCTGCGAGTTGTCCGGATCCGGACCTGTTCGGACCCTGACGACCGCACGGGCCCACCCTGCAAGCACTGCGCCGAATCCTATCGGCTGTCTTCTACCCGACGAAAGAGGTCGACATTTATCTCTTCCAATCAATACCCGAGTGTCCGAATTTTAACGATCGTTATGTCCGATTTTCGGTGAAGCGCCGGTGAAATGCGAAACGCATTGAAAAAAACCGGAAGGCGGACCTGAACGGTTGACACGATCCACAACGGGGGTGATGCTTCTGGCGGTCATAGACTTCGGTCGTTCAAAATGACCGCAGGGCGGCCAAGTGATTCGTCGCGAAGGCGACGGATGAGGTGTGCCCTGCCATTCCATATCGCACTGTGATGTGCCAAACGATATGAGGAGGTGAACATGTCGAACGCCATCTCGGGCCGGGCCATCTCGGGCCGCGCCATCTCGGGGCGGGCCATCTCCGGCCGCGCCATCTCGGGTCGGGCGATCTCCGGCCGGGCCATTTCGGGTCGCGCCATCTCGGGCCGCCGCGCCATCTCGGGCTGACCTGAACCCGCAACCCAACCGCACCGAGCACCACCGCACAGGTGGGGAGCCCGCACCGGCACCCACGGACGGCGCCCGAAGGGGCGCCACCAGGGTTCGGCCGGGCTCCCCTCCTCCGCGCGACCACCGCACCGAGCAGCACCCTGGAGGCACAGCGTGTCCGGCGATGAGACGTATCCGGCGACCGTCGGACAGCTGTCCGTCTGGCGCGAGATCGAGCGACTGCCACCCGACCGGCTGTGGGAGGCGAACCTCTCCTCCGTCTGGGACCTGCCCGAGGGCGACTGGAGCGAGGAGCGGATCTGGTCGGCGCTCGGCGCCGCCGCCATGCGGCACGCCTCGATGCGCACCACCTACGTGCTCGACGAGGGCGGCTTGCCCCGGCAGCGCGTCGCCGCGCACTCCGTGCAGGAGGTCCTCGCCCAGGTCAGGCAGGGCACCGCCGACGTCGCCGAGCGCGAGGCCAAGGACACCGCCGAGCTGCAGCGGGCGATCGACACCACCGCGGAGCTGCCCTGGCGCGCCTGGATCCTGCTCGACGGCGGGACCCCGAAGCAGGTCCTCGTCGTGTTCAACCACATGGCCGCGGACGGGGTCGGCGGGCTCGTCCTGCGCGAGGACTTCGAGACCATCCTCGGCGGCACCGAGCTGCCGCCGGCGCCCGGGCCGATCGAGCTCGCCCTCGACCAGCAGGGCGAGGGCAGCGGCCGGCTGCGCAACGCCGAGCGGTACTGGCGGCGGACCTTCAGCGCCGCACCCCACCGGCCCACGGGCGGCGACGCCGAGCCGCTGGGCGCGGTGCTGCACACCGGCATCCCGATGCCGCTGGCCAACGAGGCCATCGGCAAGTTCGAGGTGACCCTGGCCAGCCTGATCCTCGCCGCCTACTACCGCGGCATCCAGGCGGCCACCGGGCAGGACGCGGTCCTGCTGATGCTCATGTCGTCCAACCGCTTCGACGAGACCCACGCGCGGGTCGTGACCAGCCTCAACCAGTGGACGCCGCTGCTGCTGCAGTTCGAGCCGGACGAGCCGTTCGAGGAGCTCCTGCCCAAGGTGCACTGGAAGGCGTTCAACGCGCTCAAGAACGGCGTCTGCTCGCCGGACGCGATGTGGGTGATCCGCGACGAGCACGAGCGCCTCGACCCGCCCGTCGACCCCGGGTTCTCCTACAACCCGATGCTCGCGCCGCCCGGCTTCCCGTCCGAGGACCGCCTGGTCGCGCCGCGGATCGAGCGCTTCGAGCCGGCCCGCGCGACCGGTCCCGGCTTCTACCTGATCGTGCGCGGCCTGACGTCGCTGGACCTGGTCCTCCGGACCAGGCGGCACGGCTTCGACGACGCCGCGATGACGACGATGCTGCACACGATCCAGGACCATCTCGCCGGCACGATCGGCGGCGAGCGGCTCTGAGCACGCCGAGAGGGCGCGACCCCGCGTGGGTCGCGCCCTCCGGTCGTACCTGGGCGATCAATCCCGCAGCGAGCGCCCGGTCTTGGTCAGGAAGACGTCGTCCAGGGTCGGGCGGTGCAGGCCGATCGTCTCCAGCTTGATCCCGGCGCCCTCCAGGGTCCGCATGATCTGCGGGATCGCCGAGTCACCCGCCTCGACGTTGAGCCGCACCTCGTTGTCCTCGCGGACCTCGACGCTCTTGGCGAAGGCCTCCTTGCCGAGCACCTCACCGGCGCGTTCCGCCTCGTCGGCGACGACGACCGTCACCACGTCGCCGGAGATCTCGCGCTTGAGGTCCTCCGGGGTACCCTCGGCGACGATCTCGCCGTGGTCGATGATGGCGATCCGGTCGCACAGCGCGTCGGCCTCGTCGAGGTAGTGCGTGGTGATGAAGACCGTCATGCCCTCGCCGCGCAGCCGGCGGATCTCGTCCCACATGTGCGCGCGGGACTGCGGGTCGAGGCCCGACGTGGGCTCGTCCAGGAACAGCACCTGCGGCTGGTGGATGACGCCCATCGCGATGTCGACCCGGCGGCGCTGGCCACCGGAGTAGGTCTTGCACTTGCGGTCGGCGTACTCGGTCAGGTCGAACGCGGCGAGGGCGGCCTCGGCGCGCTTCTCCGCCTCGGCCTTGGAGATGCCGTACATGCGGGCCTGCAGCACGATCTCCTCGCGCCCGCTGACGTCGTCGGTGGTGCCGCCGCCCTGGGCGACGAAGCCGATGAGGCGCCGCACCGCCCCCGGCTCGGTGCGCAGGTTCGCGCCGGCGATCGTCGCCTCACCGTCGTCGGGGGAGATCAGCGTCGCGAGCATCCGCAGCGTGGTGGTCTTGCCGGCGCCGTTGGGCCCGAGGAAGCCGAAGATCTCGCCCTGCGCGACGTCCAGGTCGATGCCCTTGACGGCCTCGACGCTGGTCGCCTTCTTGCCGCGGCCGGACTTGTAGACCTTCTTCAGTCCTTTGATCTTGATCATGAGAGTGCTCCCTTACCGGACCGAACGCGAGAAGGTGCGGGCCGACCAGATCACCGCGACGACCATGAGGCCCGCGGTGATGGCGATGCTCTGCCAGATGGCCGGGTCGGCGGTGTTGCCGATGAACAGCGCACGCAGGCCCTTGGCGGCCCAGTTGAACGGGTTGAAGTCGGCGACCGTGCGCAGCCACAGCGGCGCGAGCGCCAGGGGCAGCAGGGTGCCGGACAGCAGCATCAGCGGCTGGGCGATGTTGTTGACGACCTGGCCGAGGACGCTGGGGTTGGCGACCCGGATCGCGATGCCGTAGGAGATCGACGCCGAGGACAGCGCGCACAGGGCGAGGATCGCGTAGCCGAGCAGCAGGCTGCCGATGTTGACGAACACGCCGAACGGCAGCGACAGGACGGTGATGATCATCGACTGGACGATGACCGTGACGACGTCGCGCAGCGAGCGGCCCAGCAGCAGCGCGACCCGGCTGACCGTGGTCACCCGGGACCGCTCGATGACGCCGTTGGCGAGGTCGCCGAGCAGGCCGAAGCCGACGTACAGGCCGCCGGCGAGGGCCAGGGCGATGAGCATGCCGGGCACGTAGATCTTGTACGCGTCGCTCATCGAGTTCGCGCCGACCGACGCGAGCGCCGGCTTGAGCAGCGGCGCGAAGAGGATCAGGTAGACGGCCGGCTGGGCGACGCCGAGGACGACCCACAACGGCGACCGGAGCATCAGCAGCATGTGCCGCTGGAAGATCAACCAGGTGTCACGCAGGAGTTTCACGCGCTTGCTCGCTTTCGGATGTGGTGCGTCGGGTGGTGAACTGGATCAGGGCCGTCGCGGCGGCCTCGGCGCCGCCGCCCGCGAGCAGTCGCTTGCCGGTCGCGCGCGCCGCCTCCGCGTAACGGGGGTCGTCGAGCAGATCGAGCAGCGCGGCGCGCAGCGCCTCGGGCCGGGCATGGTCGATGGAGACCCGCAGCCCGGCGCCGGCCCGCGCCACCGCCGAGGCCATGAGCGCCTGGTCGCCCTTGATCGGGGCGACGAGCAGCGGCACGCCGTGCGCGAGGGCCTCGTTGACGGTGTTGGCACCGCCGTGGCCGACGACCGCGTGCATCCGCGGCAGCAGGTCCAGCACCGGCACCGGCCGCTTGACCAGCACGTGGTCCGGCTCGCCGGTGATGGTGCCCTGCGGCGCGACGACGACGGCCTGCAGCCGGTCGCCGAGGGGTTCCAGCGCCGCCAGGATCCGCGGGTAGAAGTGCGCGGCCTGGTCCATGTTGAGCGTCCCCATGGTGACCAGCACGTGCTGCCGGCCGGGGTCGAGCCAGTCGAACGGGAAGTCCGGGTCGGGCGCCCGCTCGGCGAGCGACGGGCCGACGACGACCGTGTTCGGCGGCAGCCGCGACGGGTCGTCCAGCAGGTCCTCGCCGAGGAAGCTGATCACCAGGTCCGGGGAGAACCGCAGGTCCCAGGGCGGCTCGCCCTCATGCCCGGCGGTGGTCCACGCGTCGCGCATCCGCTGCTGGATCCACTCCTCGACCCGGGGCAGCCCACGGGCGAAGGGCCTGGTCAGCTCCATCGCGCTGGACGCGACGGTGGCCCAGGGCAGGCCGAAGCGGTGCGCGACGATCGGTCCGGCGATCGCGTGCTGGTCGACGACGAGCAGGTCGGGCCGGAACGCCTCGACGGCCGCCTCGACGCCTTTGCGGGTGTACTTGGTGTGCGGCAGGATGTAGCCCTCCCACCGCGAGCGGGTCGCGTCGAGGCCGCGTTCGGCCTGGCCGCGGTGGGCGCGCAGCGGGATCGGGTGGATGTTCGCCTCGGGCCCGGCGAGGGGCCGGAGGAATGACTCCGACCCGGCCCACAGCACCTCGTGCCCCTGCGCGAGCAGCACCTTCGCCACCGCGACCATCGGGTTCACGTGCCCGGTCAGCGGCAGACTCAGAAACAGAAACCTGCTCACGCCGCCACCTCCGCTGCGCTCCGGCGTCGGCCTGAGCCAGAACCGTCACACGATGAGCGGCCCGAGACGCTCCGCTGGCCGCTCATGCCGCCAGCTCCGTCAGGTCGCCGACGGTGAGGTCGATGAGCTCCTGCAGGTCCAGGCCGCCGATGTACGCGGCGAGGTCGACGCCGTACGCCTCCCGCATCCGGGCACTCAGGTCGACGATCTCAAGACTGTCTATAAATAGATCTGTGTCGATTCTTGTGGACGGCGTGACGGTGGCCGCCCAGTCCTCGTCCTCGCCGGTGACCTGGCGCAGCAGCTCCACGACGTCGGCGTGGGCGGCCATGGCGATCAGTCCCCTGCCGCCGGCTTCGTGGCACGCACGGCGCCGTAGGTCACCGCGCCGGTCTCGAAGCCCTTGAGCATCAGCGGGCCCGCGTAGAAGAAGCCGAGCACGTCCACGCCGCGGTCACGGGCCAGGTCACGCATCATCGACCGGCCGTTGTCCAGCTCCTTGACCTGGGCGAACCCGGGCTCCCAGGAGTTCGCGACGTTGGCGCTCCAGTCGACGATCGCGATGTCGGCGAAGCCGGCCGCGGCGGCGAGCCGCTCGTGCTCCTCCAGCGAGGAGAAGCTGGGCATCACCTGGTGGCGCAGGATCTGGTCGACGACCCGGGTCTCGTCGGCGTTCAGCTCACCGTCGCGGACCGACCAGGTGGCGATCGCGACGATGCCGCCCGGCTTGAGCACCCGCCGGACCTCGGCGAAGAACGCCTCCCGGTCCGCGATGTGCATGAGGCTCTCGACGGCCCAGACCACGTCGAACGAGGCGTCCGGGTAGTCGTTGGCCATGAAGTCGCACTGCCGGAAATTGGTGCGCTCGCCGAGACCCAGCTCCGCGGCCTTCTCGTTGGCACGGGCGGCCTGGGCGGCGCTGAGGGTGACCCCCTCGACGGTGCAGCCGAGCGGCCCCGCCAGGTGCATCGCCGGACCGCCGATGCCGCAGCCGACGTCGAGGACCCGGGCGCCGGCCGGGACGCCGGCGAAGTCGACCAGCTCGCGCACCAGCCGGTCGGTCGCCACGTGCCGCTCGTCGTCGTTGCCGGGGCGCTCGCCGATGTCCCAGAAGCCGTGGTGCACGTGCTGGCCCCAGAGGTCCTCGTAGAGGTCCAGGGTGGTGTCGTAATACCGCTCGACGGCGGCGTTCAGCCCGGGCCCGGCCGGTGCGGACGGGTATGCGGAACTGGCATTTGCTTTCACAGTCGCAAATCTCCGAATGGGATCACCAGCTTTGGGCGCGTTCCCGGATAGGGACGCACGGAGCCCGGCCATTGTATGGGCGGCGCGCCAACGCTTGTCAATGCGCGTCACATCGTCCGGGACAGGCCGTGGCCTGCGGTGTCTCAGATCGACCGGCCGGACGCTCATCATGCCGCCATACATGGGGAAACGGTATATCAGCCCGATCCGACGTCGACCGGGGTCAATCGTGACGGTTGCGCACCCTAGGACCCCTCAATGGGCGGGTGGCGAGTGTTCTCTGGGAAGATACCAGTTGTATCCGGTGCGCCGGTTAGCAGCCAATATTGCCCGATTTGGCGGTACTGAGGTGTCCCCCGAACCGGTACTGAGCAGGGAGTTCTGTAAAACGCGACGTAGGCCTCAGCGAATGCAGTCCGTATCGATGCAAACGATTTTTAGCGGACGTAGGCATGGCAGAACGGACAAACGGCAGCACCGTCGGGTTGCGCACTCTTGTAAAACGGGGTCGATTGCGTAAGGTCTATGGCTAGTCGAGGTGACTATTTCCTGCGCATTGTGTCCGGGCGTGATTCGCACCGGTGGTCGCAGGACCGTGCCCGACGTTCGCCAGTGTGTTCAATCGGGGGCTGCACACGCTGATCGCCGGCCATCGTGGGCCGACCGGTCGGCGGGCGGCCGCGCGCAGAAAGGGGTTCCGGGTGACCGACGCCCAGGTGACCCAGGCGATCGACCCGTCGTGGGTCGACGAGGTGCTGCTGTCCGGCCCGGACGACCAGGTCGCCCTGGTCTTCGACGCCCCCGTCACCCGCGCCGAGCTGCGTGCGCTGGTCGCCGCCAAGCAGTCCGTCCTCGCCGCCGCCGGGCTCGGCCGCGGCGGTTCCGTCGCGCTGTGCCTCGCCCCGTCGCTCACGTTCGTCACGAACCTGCTCGCCGCCTGGCGGCTCGGCGCCCGTGCCGCGCTGCTGGACCACCGCCTCACCGCGTTCGAGACCGACAACGCCCTGCAGCGGCTGGCGCCGCAGGTCGTCGTCTCCGCCAAGCACGTCACCGGCGGTCCGCTGCGCGGCTTCGTCGACATCGAGGAGCGCGTCGCCACCTACCCGGGGCGGCCCGCCGACACCGCGCACGCGCTCATCCAGCTCAGCTCCGGCTCGACCGGCCCGTCGAAGGTCATCGCCCGCACCGCGGCGAACCTCGTCGAGGAGATCGAGCGCTACGTGAAGATCGGCGCCGGGGTGCCGCAGGGCGGCGAGCGGATCGTGTCGCTCGCGTCCATGGTGCACGTGCTCGGTCTGGTCGGCGGCCTGCTGTACGGCCTGCACGCCGGCGTCCAGCTCGTGGTGCCGGCGCGGATGACCGCCGACGGCATCCTGTCCGCCGTCGCCGCCGGGCCCGAGCCGACCACGCTGCTCGGCGTCCCCTTCCACATCGAACTGCTCTCGTCGGTGCAGACGCCGCCCCGCCTGCCCCAGCTCACCGGAATGACCACCGGTGGCGAGCTCGTCCGTGCCGAGGTCTACGGCGGCTTCGTCGACCGGTACGGCATCCGCCTCGGCAACATGTACGGGATGACCGAGGTCGGGGTCATCGCCACCGACCTGTTCGGCGAACACCGCCCTTCCCTCACCCCCGCACCCGGCCTCACCGTCCGCGAGGAAGCCGGCGAGCTGCTCGTGTCGCTGCCCGCGTCGCCGTACCTCGGCCTCGTCGACCCCGCCCGCTGGGCCGGCGGCTGGCTGCACACCAAGGACGCCGGCAGCGTCGACGACGCCACCGGCCGCGTGCGCATCCACGGCCGGCGCGACTCGCAGGTCTCCGTCGGCGGCCTCAAGGTCGACCTGACCGAGGTCGAGCACACACTCGCCGCGCTGCCCGGCGTCGCCAGCGCCGTCGTGACCCACGACAAGGCCATCGAGGCCTACGTGATGCTGCACGACGGCACCACCGCGGCGCAGGTCCAGGAGCGGCTCGCGGAGCGCCTCGCCGGCTTCAAACGGCCGCGCGTGCTGAAGGTCGTGGAGCAGCTGCCGAGGACCGCCACCGGCAAGCTCGTCCGCGACCGCGCCGCGCTGCTGGCCGCACCGGCCCCGGCGGCGGCCGCCGCCCCGGGCTCGACCGCGGGCGCCATCCCGGCGCAGCGGGTGGGAACAGACGTGACCGATGGCGCGACCGACCCGGTCGCACCGGCACCTGTCAAGGAAGGGAACCACGCACGATGAGCGAGACGACTGATCAGGAAATTCGCCAGTTCCTGCTGGACTCGTTGACCGAGATGAACTACAGCACCGACGACATCGACGACGACACCGCGCTCGGCCCGGCCGGCGCCGACCTCGAGTCGCTGTCGCTCGCCGAGCTCGCCGTCCGTGTCGAGGACCGCTTCGGCGTCCGCTTCGACGACGACGAGGCGGAGAAGCTGGCCGGGATGACCGTCGGCGAGTTCATCGCCGCCGTCGCCGAGCGCCGGTCCGCCGCGGCCACGGCGGGCAGCTGAGCGTGGCAACTGCACCAACCCGCGACGACGTCGTGGCCATGCTCGCCACCTACGGCGACCGCGCGCCCGCCGACGTCGCCGAGGGGATCGACTCCCTTGAGCTCGCCTGGCTCGTCCATCAGCTCGAACAGCACTACGGTGTGCCGCTCGACCTCGACGACGACGCCCTCGCGCGCATGGCGACGGTGAGCGGGACCCTCGAGGTCCTCCAGGAACTGAAGGTCGAGACGGGTTCGCGATGACCACCACCACGACCGTTCGGCGCGGTCCGGGTGCAGTGGTGCTGACCGGCGCGGCGGTGCTGAGCGCGTTCGGCCGGGGCATGACCGCCCTGGCCGACGGCCTGGACGCCGGCGTCGCGGCCTTCCGGCCGGTGGACCGCTTCGACGTGACGGGGCGGCGGGTCGGGGTGGCCGCGGCCATGCCCGGCTCCCCCGCCCTCGCCGAAGAGCTCGTGCGCGCGGTGGACGAGGCCTGTGACGAGGCCAAGCTCAGCACCGCCGAACGGGCCGGCGCGCCGCTCTTCCTCGCCCTGCACGGCGATCCGGCGATCGCCCGGGTGCCCGAGGCCGACCGCCGCCGGCACAGCAGCACCGCCTTCACCGCCGCGGTCGCCGGGGCCACCGCCCTCGCCGGGGACCTGCCGCTGGGTGCGGGGATCCGGGCGTACACCTCGGCGTGCGTCGCGGCGAGCACCGCGGTGGCCGACGCGGCGGCCGCGATCGCCCGGGGCGAGCTCGACCGGGTCGTCGTGGCCGGTGGGTATCTCGTGGACGCCGATCAGTTCTCCCTCTTCGACGCGGGCCGGGCGCTGTCCACTGACGGACAGGTCCGGCCGTTCAGCGACGGGCGGCGCGGGCTGCTGCTCGGCGACGGGATCGGCGCGGTCGTGCTCGAGTCCGCCGCCGCGGCCGCCGACCGGGGCGTCCCGGCCCTCGCCCGGCTGGCCGGCTGGGGTCGCTCCGGCGACGCGTACCACCCCTGCCAGCCGCACCCGGAAGGGCACGGCCTGGCCCGGGCGATGACCGCCGCCCTGCAGCGGGGCGGGATCGGTCCCTCGGACGTCGGCTACGTCAACGCGCACGGCTCCGGCACCGCGCAGAGCGATGTCGCGGAGGCCGCCGCGCTGCGCACCGCGCTCGGCGAGCACGCCGCGACGGTGCCGGTCTCCTCCACGAAGTCGTTGCACGGCCAGGCCCTGGAGGCCTCGGGCGTGCTGGAGCTCATCGTCACGCTGCACGCGCTGCGCACCGGCCGGCTGCCGGTCAACGCGGGTTTCCTCGCCGCCGACGAGCACTGCGCCCTGAACCTCGTCCTGGACGGGTTCGCCGCGGCCACCCCGTCGTACGCCCTGAGCCTCAACGCCGCGTTCGGCGGCGCCAACACCGCCCTGCTGGTGGGATCAGCATGAGCGGATTAATCGTCGACCCGCAGGGGCAGGAGCAGGGCCTCGGCACGGCAGAGCTGTTCGTCGAGGAGATCCCGCCGCTGACCGCGCTCGCCGTGCGGGCCGGGCTCGGCGTGCTCGCCGCCGCCGACTGGCCGGAGCCGGGCGATGAGGGGCTGCCGAAACTCGCCGGTTTCGTGCACTCGTCGTTCAACCCGCTGGTCGCCGCCACCGCCGGCCGCTGCCTCCAGCGCCGCCCGGAGAGCGCTCCACCGGCCGTGACCGCGATCGTGCTCGTCACGTCGACGGGCGACGCGGCCAGCGCCGCGCACGTCGCCGAGGCCGTCGACAGCGGCGGGCGGGTCGGGCCGCTGTTCTTCTTCCAGTCGGTGCCCAACGCCGTCGCCGGGCACGTCGCCGCGAAGTGGGGCCTCACCGGCCCGGTCGTCTGCGTCGACAGCACCGACGCCGGGCTGACCGTGGCCCGGCTGCTGCTCGCCGACGGCGACGCCGGCGAGGTCCTCGTCGTCCTCCTCGAGCAGGCCGCCGCGCCCGAGGCAATCACCGGAACCAGCCACGACACCGCCTCCGCGGTGCTCGTCGGCGAAGGAAACGTCGAAAGAGGCCCATCATGACCAGATCTGTTGCGGTGACCGGGATCGGGCTCGTCACGCCGGTCGGCAGCACCGGGGCCGAGGTCTTCGACGCCATGTGCGACGGCCGGTCCGGGCTCGTCAAGCCGCCCGCCGACCACCCCCTCGCCGGGTCCGCCGACGTGGCCGCGTTCTCGCCGCCGATCGACCCGACGTCGGTGCTGCCGGCGCCGGAGACGCGGGTCGTCGACCGGTACATCATCATGGCGATGGCCGCCGCCGAGCGGGCCCTCGCCGACGCCGGCATCGAGGTCGGCCGTGACGTCGACCCGTTCCGGATCGCCATCATCCTCTCCGGCACCGGCGGCCTCGCGACCCTCGACGCGCAGGCGGTGCTGCGCTCGCAGAAGGGCCGCCTCGGCGTCAGCCCCTACCTGCTGCCCGGCATGCTGCCCAACATGGGCGCCGCCCGGGTCGCGATGCGGCACGGGATCCAGGGCTACAGCTCGTCCATCGGCACGGCCTGCGCGGCCGGCGCCCAGTCGATCGGCGAGGCCGTGCGGCTGCTGCGCGCCGGCGAGGCCGACATCGTCGTCGCCGGGTGCAGCGAGGCGCCGCTCTTCCCCACCCTCGCCGACACGTTCGGCAACGCCCGGGCGCTCGCCCGCGGCTGGGCCGACCCGACCGCCGCGAGCCGCCCGTTCGACCGCCGGCGCAACGGCCTCGTCCTCGGTGAGGGCGCCGGGGTGTTCGTGGTCGAGCGCGCCGAGCACGCCGAGGCGCGCCGGGCCCGCCGGTACGCCGACATCGTCGGCTGGGGCGCCACCAACGACGCCCACCACCCCACCACCCCGCGCCCCGACGGGTCGGCCGCCGCCGCCTGCATGAGCCGGGCCATCACCGACGCCGGGATCGAGCCCGGGGACGTCGGGTACGTCAACGCGCACGGCACCAGCACCAAGCTCGGCGACGTGGCCGAGTCGACCGCGATCCGCGCGGTGTTCGGTGCCCAGACCCCGCCGGTCAGCTCGACGAAGGGCGTGACCGGCCACATGCTCGGCGCCTCCGGGGTGGTGGAGGCCGCGGTGTCGGTCCACGCCATGCTCCGCGGGCTGCTCCCGCCGACGCACAACCTGGACGAACCCGATCCCGCCTGCGACGTGGACCACCTCATCAAACCCCGTCCTGCCGAGGTGACCCACGTCCTGTCCAACTCCTTCGGCTTCGGTGGCCACAACGTGAGCCTGATCTTCGGCCGGCCGGAGTCAGCGTGGACGCGCACGGCGTGACGCCCGCTCGTCACAGCCCCCTGGGAACGACCGATCAGAACCCGAAAGGGAAGCAGGCAATGCAGATCCTCGACACCGACCACATCGAAATGTTCGTCGGCGACGCGCGCCAGGCGGCGCACCAGCTGTGCGCCACGTACGGCTTCCACGTCTACGGCCACGGCGGGCCGGAGACCGGCCTCACGGGTCAGCGCAGCGTGCTGCTGGGGCAGCGCGACATCCGGATCCTGCTCACCTCGGGCCTCAGCGGCGACCACCGCGCCAGCCAGTACGTCGCCAAGCACGGCGACGGCGTGGCGGTCATCTCCTTCAGCTGCACCGACGTCGCCGCCGCGTTCGCCGAGGCGGTCGCGAACGGCGCCACCGCGATCCAGCCCCCGCAGCGGCTGGAGCAGGACGGCTCGATCGTCGTCACCGCGGAGGTCTCCGGCTTCGGCGACGTCACCCACCGGCTGGTGCAGCGCACCGAGGGCGACGGCAACTTCCTGCCCGGGCTCATCGACATGCCCGCCGACCTGCCCGCGCCGACCGACGACGACCTGCTGCACATCATCGACCACGCCGCGATCTGCCTGCAGGCCGGCGAGCTCGACCCGACCGTGCAGTACTACGAGAAGGTCTTCGGCTTCGTCATGATCTTCCAGGAGTACATCGAGGTCGGCGAGCAGGGCATGCAGTCGAAGGTGGTGCAGAGCCCGACGGGCGGCGTCACGTTCACCCTCATCCAGCCGGACCTGAGCCGCCGCGCCGGGCAGATCGACGACTTCCTGTCCTGGCACGAGGGCGCCGGCGTGCAGCACATCGCCTACAGCACCCACGACATCGTGACCGCCGTGCGTGCCTTCAGCGCCAAGGGCGTCGAGTTCGCGCAGACGCCGGCGAGCTACTACGACGTGCTGGAGTCGCGGCTCGGCGCGGTCGACGTGCCGGTGGACCAGCTGCGGCCGCTCGGCATCCTCGTCGACCGGGACCACTGGGGCCAGATGTACCAGATCTTCGCCAAGTCGACGCACATCCGCCGGACGTATTTCGCCGAGCTCATCGACCGGCACGGTGCCCGGACCTTCGGCACGAGCAACATTCCCGCGCTGTACGCGGCGAAGGAACGCGAGCTCGCCGCGGTGCGCGACACCACAGACGGCCTGCGCAGCTGACCCCGTTACGCATATTCGGAAAGGACCTGGAGCCTTGACCATTTCAGTGACCGAGGCGTCTTCGCTGTCGGACGACGAGCTGGCGCTGCTGCCGTCGGACGACGACGTCGAGCACTTCGCGCAGCACGGCTGGTACCTGACGCCGAAGCTGTTCACCGATGACGAGGTGGACCAGCTCGTCGAGGCGAGCGAACGGTTCTACGCCGGCGAGCGCTCCCGCACGCTGCCGTTACGCCCGCCGAAGCTGGCCTACTGGGAGCCGTCCAAGGGCGACGTGCAGCGGCACAACGACTACGTGCACTACGAGAGCGACGAGATCGCGCGGATCCTGCGCAAGCCGCTCATCGGCGCGGTCGCGGCGCGGCTGGCGAAGGCCGACGAGATCCGGGTCTTCCAGTCGACGCTCATCTACAAGCCGCCGATCGCCGGCGAGCCCAGCAACGTCGTGCCGTGGCACTTCGACCGGCACTACTGGTCGACGTGCACGTCGGAGAGCATGCTGACCGCGTTCATCCCCTTCCACGACTGTGACGAGGAGATGGGCACGATCACGATGGTCGACGGCTCGCACCGGTGGGAGGAGATCCTCGCCGACGACACGACCACGCGGCACTTCGCCGAGCGCGACCGCGCGGACCTCGAGGTGATGCTCGCCGAGAACGCGGCGTACAACAACGTCGAGGTCGTCAAGGTCCCGATGATCATCCCCAAGGGGCACATGAGCTTCCACCACTGCCGCACCTACCACGGCAGCGGCCCGAACCGCAGCGACCGGCCCCGCCGCGCGGTCTCGTTCCATCTCCAGGACGGTGCCAACGAGTACCGCCGGTTCGAGCTCAGCACGGGAGACGTCGTCGCCTACAACCACGACGTGCTGGTGCGGCGCACCGAGGACGGCCGACCCGACTACTCAGACCCCGAGTACTGCCCCGTGTTGTGGCGTACGCCCTGACCGACCCTTCAGGAGGAATCACATGTCCCGTTACGACTGGGGCCAGCGACACCCCGGCATCGACCGGCTGGAGGCGCTGATCGCCGACGCCCGCACCGAGGTCGTCTCGCACCCCATGTACGCCCGCCTGGACGGCCTGCCGGCGATCCAGACGTTCCTGGAGCACCACGTCTTCGCCGTGTGGGACTTCATGTCGCTGCTGAAGTCGTTGCAGCGCAACCTCACCTGCGTCGAGGTGCCGTGGATCCCGACGGGGCCGACCGGCAGCCGGCGGCTCATCAACGACATCGTGCTGGTCGAGGAGAGCGACGAGCTGCGCGGCGGCTTCATCAGCCACTTCGAGCTGTACCTGATGGGCATGCGCGAGGCAGGCGCCGACACGACCGTCATCGACACCTTCATCTCGCTGCTGCGGGACAAGACGCCGGTGCCGGCCGCGATGGCCGCCGCGGGCGTGCCGGAGGCGTCGGCGGAGTTCGTCGGGCTCACCTGGCACCTCATCGACACGGCGCCGATCCACTGCCAGGCCGCCGCGTTCGCCTTCGGCCGCGAGGACCTGATCCCGGACATGTTCCAGCAGGTCGTGAAGGTCAACGAGCAGGGCGGGCAGCTCGGCACGTTCGTCGACTACCTGGAGCGGCACATCGAGGTCGACGGCGAGTTCCACACGCCGATGGCCATGCAGATGGTCACCGACCTGTGCGGCGACGACGAGAACAAGTGGAACGAGTGCGTGGAGACCATCAACCTCGCGCTCGCCGCCCGCGCCAAGCTCTGGAGCGGGATCCTCGCCAAGATCGACGAGAAGGTCCTCGCGGCCTGATCCGCCGTTTCACGAATAGGGAGCACCACGTGACTGACGCCGCCGGGCTGTACCGGACGGTCCGCCTGATCAGACGGTTCGAAGAGCGTGCCATCGAACTCGTCAGGGACGGCACGATCGTCGGCGGGATCCACCCGTACCTGGGGCAGGAGGCGATCGCGGCGGGCACCTGCGCCGCGCTGCGCCCCGGCGACGTCATCACCAGCACCCACCGCGGCCACGGGCACGTCCTGGCCAAAGGCGCCGACCCGGCCCGGATGCTCGCCGAGCTGACGGGCCGGGCCACCGGTCTCAACCGCGGCCGTGGCGGCTCGATGCACGCCGCCGACTTCAGCCTCGGCATCCTCGGCGCGAACGCGATCGTCGGCGCCGCCGTGCCGATCGCCACCGGCGCCGCGTGGGCGGCCCGGCGGGCCGGCAAGGACCTCGTCGCCGTCACCTACTTCGGCGACGGCGCCGTCAGCCAGGGCGTCGTGCTGGAGACCATGAACCTCGCGTCGCTGTGGAAGGTCCCCGTCGTCCTCGTCTGCGAGAACAACGGCTTCGCCACCACCACCCGCGTCGAGCAGGCGGTGGCCGGCACGATCACCGGACGGGCCGAGGCGTTCGGCATCCCGGCGTCCACAGTGGACGGCAGCGACCCCGAGGCGGTGCTCGCCGCCGCCCGGGAGGCCGTCGAGCGGGCCCGCTCCGGCGGCGGGCCGTCGCTCATCGAGTGCGTCGCCTACCGCTTCGACGCCCACCACACGTGGGAGCACGCGGCGCGGCCGCGGTACCGCACCGACGACGAGGTCGCCCTCGGCATGCGCGCGGACCCGGTGGCCCTGCAGGGGTCCCGCATCCCGGACGCCGAGCGGGAGCGCATCGACGCGGAGATCGAGGCGTTGCTCGACGAGGCCGTCCGGTTCGCCGTCGACAGCCCGGCGCCGGATCCGGCGGGCGCGCTGGACCACTTGTACGCGGACGGCCTGCGGGCCAGGGCGGGGGTCTCCTGATGCCGAACCTGTCATACCTCAAGGCACTCAACCGGGCCCTGACGACCGAGATGGCCGCCGACCCGAGCGTGTGCGTGTTCGGCGAGGACGTCGGCGTCGCGGTCAGCAACGTCACCACCGGCCTGCTCAAGAAGTTCGGTCCCGAACGGGTCGTCGACATGCCGATCTCGGAGCAGGCGTTCACCAGCTTCGCGACCGGCGCCGCGATGGCCGGCCAGCGCCCCGTGATCGAGTTCCAGATCCCGGCGCTGCTGTTCCTCGCGTTCGAGCAGATCGCCAACCAGGCCCACAAGTTCTCGCTCATGACCGGCGGGCAGGTCAACGTCCCCGTCACCTACCTGCTGCCGAGCTCCGGCTCCCGCGGCGGCTGGGCCGGGCAGCACTCCGACCACCCCTACAGCCTCTTCGCCCACGTCGGCGTGAAGACGGTCGTCCCGGCGACCCCCGCCGACGCCTACGGGCTGCTGCTGACCGCGATCCGCGACGACGACCCGGTCATCGTCTTCGCCCCGGCCGGCGCCATCGGCGTCCGCGACGACGTCGACTTCGCCACCCTCGCGCCGGTGCCGCTGGGTGTCGGGCGCGTCCACCGGCCCGGCGACGACGTGACGGTCGTCGCGGTCGGCCACCTCGTCCACGACGCCCTCGCCGTCGCCGAGGAGCTCGCCGGCACGATCTCGGTGGAGGTGTTCGACCCGCGGACCCTGCACCCCTTCGACTGGAACGGGCTCGCCGCGTCGCTGGAACGCACCGGCCGGCTCGTCGTCGTCGACGACTCCAACCGCTCCTGCGGCATCGGCGGGGAGATCCTGGCGACCGCCGCGGAGCAGATGCGTCTCATCGCACCGCCGAAGCGCATCACCCGCCCCGACGGGGCCGTGCTGCCCTTCGCCCGCGAGCTGGACCTGGCGCTGCAGCCCACCCGCGCGCAGATCCGCACCGCGGTCGAGCAGGTCTTCAAGCTGTCCTTTCCGCCCGCGACCGAGTTTTCGACCGCGACCGGGCATTCGACCGTCACCGATACCGAGGAGTAGACCCATGGCGTCCACGAGCATCCGGGCGGCGCTCGCCGCCGACCCCGACGTCGGTGCCGGCAACGTGCTGCACAAGCTCATCGAGCACGGCGCCGACCTGTCCGGGCCCGGCATCGCGTTCGACGTCGAGGTCGACGGCTTCCCCGCCTGGAAGGGACTCACCCTCGGCGAGCTGCGCGACCGCGCCGCGGCCCGGGCCGCGTGGCTCAAGGCCAACGGCATCGGCCGCCGCGACCCGGTCGCGATCTACGTGACCAGCAGCGCCGACTGCTTCCTCAACTGGATGGGCCTGGTCTGGCTCGGCGCGATCCCCGCGCTGATGAACCCGAACATCGCCGGGGACATCGCCGCGGCATACATCGCCAAGCTGCGGGCGACCGCGCTCATCACCGACGCCGCCCACATCGAGCGGCTCACCGGCCACGACGTCGGCATCCCCGTCATCGACGCGGCCGACACCGGCACCGGCGACCCGGCGGCGGCGCCCGCGCCGTTCAAGCTGCACGCCGACGACCCGATCGCCATCACCCACTCGTCCGGCACCACCCGCATGCCGACCGCCGTCGTGCACTCGCACGCCAGCCTGTTCCACGCCACCCGCAAGATCCGGCTGAGCGGACCCAGGGCCCAGGGCACCGAGCGGATCCTCAGTGCCCTGCCGGCCCCGCACGCGGCGGGCATCATGACCATCAACCACGCCCTGAGCAACCGCTCCGAGCTGCTGTTCCTGTCGCAGCAGAGCGACGGCGGCGCGGTCCTGGACGCGATCGAGCAGTGGAAGCCGACCGGCGTCTTCGGCTTCGCGGTCACCTGGTCGGAGCTGGCCCGCTTCGACCTGGAGCAGCACGACATGGACTCGGTCGCGCTGTGGTTCAACACCGGCGACTGCGCGCACGAGCCGCACATCCGCAACCTCGTCAACGTCGGCAGCCGCAACACGGTCGTGCGCTCCGCCGAGGGCCGCGCCGTCGTGCAGCGGGTCAAGGGGTCGAGCTTCGTCGACGGGCTCGGCTCGACCGAGATGGGGCACTCCGCCTTCCACATCACGCACGGCCCCGACACCGAGCGCTACGGCCGGTGCGTCGGCGTGCCGCACATCTTCGCCGACGTGGCGCTGCTGGACACCGCCACCGGCGAGGAGGTCCCCGTCGGGCGGGTCGGGCACTTCGGCCTCAAGTCCCCCACGCTGGCGCCCGGCTACTGGAACGACCACGTCAACACGTACCGGAACCGCCTGGGCGGCTACTACCTCACCGGCGACCTGATGTTCCGCGACGAGGAGGGCTACTACTACCACGTCGACCGGGCCGTCGACTCGGTCGACCTCGGCGACGGCAACTGGCTCTACACCGCGATGTCGGAGGAGCAGATCCTGCGGGCCGTGCCGGACGTACGGGACTGCACGATCGTGTCGTTCCAGACCGACGCCGGCGTCGTGTCCGACGTGCTGCTGTCGCTGCACGAGAGCGCCGACCCGGCCGCCGACCACACCGACGCGGTCACCGCCGCGCTCAGCCCGGCCGTCGCGGCGACCCTGCGCAAGGTCGTCGTGTTCCCCGACGAGAACATCGTGACCGGCCCCACCGGCAAGGTCCGCAAGTTCCTGATGCGGCAGCGGCACCTGGCCGAGATGGCGAATGCCTGACACGTACCTTCCGGCCCCCGCCGCCGCGATCGCCGCCACGGAACGGATTCCGGTGCGGTTCGACGGCGACGGGGCCGGGCTCGGGCCGCTGTCCTGGGGACAGCTGTCGATCTGGCAGGACATCGTCCGCCAGCGCTCCTGGCTGCCCATCGGCGGCTGGGCGCCCCTGGAGCCCGGCACCACCCTCGACGACGTCGCCGACGATTTGCGCTGGGCGATGCGGCGGTACCCCACGTTCCGCACCAGGCTCCGCTTCGACGCCGGCGGGACGCCGGTGCAGTCGGTGGCCGCGTGGGGCACGATCGGGCTCGACGTGTTCGACGTGCCCGACGGCGCCGACCCGGCCGGCTTCACCGCGGCGGTCGACGCGCACTACCGGGCCGTGCCGTACGACTTCGCCGAGGAGTGGCCGGTGCGGATGGGGGTCGTGCGGGTCGGCGGCTCACCCGCCTACCTGTCCACCGTCACCTGCCACCTGGTCACGGACGGCTTCGGCGGGCTGCTCATGCTCCGCGAGGTGGCCGCCCGCGGCGCCGCCGGCAGAGCCGGATCCGACTCGGCCGAACCCGGTCCGACCACCGGGATGCAGCCGCTGGAGCAGGCGCGCTGGCAGGCGTCGCCGGACGGGCGCAAACAGGCGGACAAGGCGCTGCGGCACTGGGACAGGATGCTGCGGCAGCTGCCGCCCGCCGCGCCGCCGGTCCCGCGCGAGGGGCCGCGGTGGCACCGGGGCGAGTTCACGTCGGCGGCGCTGTACACCGCGACCCACGCCGTCTCCGTGGTCGCCGACATCGACACGTCGCAGGTGCTGATGACGTGCCTGGCGCTGGCCGTCGCCGAGCGGGACCGGCCGGCGATCATCCGGCCGATGGTGGACAACCGCTTCCGCCGCGGCCTCGGCGACGTCGTCGCGATGGTGGCCCAGCACGGCATCTGCGTCGCCGACGTCGCCGGCCTGGACTTCGACGAGGCGATGCGCCGGACCGGGATCGCGGCGATGCTCGCCTACAAGTGGGCCTACCACGACCCCGCCGCGGTGGCCGCGCTGGCCGGGACGCTCGAGGCCGACCTGGGCCTCGACCTGGACGCGGGGATCTGGTTCAACGACCGGCGGACCGTCAGCCGGCAGATGTTCCCCGGCGACAAGCCGACCGCCGGGCAGGTCCGCGCGGCCGCGCCCGGCGAGTTCCGCTGGACCGTCGCGCAGGACGACCCCTACGACCCGCTGAACATCGACGTCGACGACGAACCCGGCATCTTCCGGCTGACCTGGTTCACCGACACGTGGCGCACACCACCGGCCCGGGTCGAGGCCCTCGCCCGGTCGATCGAGGCGCTCGCGGTACAGCAGGCGCTGACGGCACTGGAAAAGGAGACCGCGTGACCGCTCTCGTCGCCGTCGGCACCCACGTGCCGGCGGGCCGTGTCCCGATCGAGTCGCTCGCCGAGGAGTTCGAGCTGACGCCGATGCAGCTGCGGGTGTTCCGGCGCTACCACAAGCTCGGCTCCGCCGCGCAGGCGCCGGACACGTCCCTCACCGACCTGCTGCGCCTGGCGGTCGCCGACCTGCGGCTCACCACGGAGCAGACCGCCCGGGTCCGGTTCGTGCTCTACGCCCGGACGTTCCCCGGCGTGGTCCCCTACCCGCTGAACCCGGCGCACGAGGTGTGCCGGTCGTTCGGGCTGTCGCACGCCTCGGTCTTCGCCGTGGGGCACCACGCGTGCGCGTCCGGGCTGCTCGCCGTCGACCTCGCCGGACGGCTCCTCGCCACCGCGCCGGAGGGTTCGCTCGCCCTGATCCTCACCGGGGAGAAGGCGTTCACCGGCGAGGCCCGTTTCGTGCCGGAGACCTCGATGTTCGGCGAGGGCGCCGCCGCGTGTCTGGTGGCCACCGACGGCCCGCGGGACCGTCAGCTGTCCTACGTCGCGGACCTGCGCGGCGAGTTCGACGGCGAGCTGGAGGAGGTCGCCGGGGAGTTCCAGCGCATCTACCACGACGCGCTCGGCGCGGCCGTCACCGGCGCCGTCGCACGCGCCGGGCTCACCCTGGGCGACATCGCGCTGATCCTGCCGCACAACGTGAACGTGGTCGCCTGGCAGCGCGTCTGCAAGCGGATCGGCTACCCCCTCGACCAGGTCCTGCTCGATCACGTCGCCGACTACGGTCACGTCTTCTGCGCCGACGCGTTCCTCAACCACCGCACCGCCGTGCAACGCGGGCTGCTGCGGCCCGGCGACCGCTACGTCATCGCCGCCGCCGGCGCGGGCCGCGGCGCGACCTTCTCCGCCATGGTCTTCGAACACTGACATTCTCCGTCCGAAAGGGATTTCCGATGAGCGACACCACCACCATCGACCCGGACCTGCGCCAGCAGGTCGTCGACACGATCTGCGAGCTGCTGCCCCGGGTGCTGAAGCGGGAGGTCACCGGCGCGTCGGAGACCACCACGCTCATGGACGACCTCGGCATGAGCTCCACCACCGGTCTCGAGCTCGTCCTGGAGCTGGAGGACAAGCTGGAGCGGGAGATCAGCGTCGAGGACATGGGCCGCGACAACTTCGAGACGGTCGGCAGCCTCGCCGACTACGTCGCCGGAAACCTGCTCCCGGAAGAGTGAGCATGCCCGACGATGACCGCTGGGGCCTCCGGCGCGCCGAGTCGCGCCGGTTCCCGTCCCCGGCCGCGCTCGCCGCGGACACCGGGCACGCCGCGCGCCTGTCGGCGTACCTGACGGACCTGCTGTCCCCGCACGACCTCACGCTGACCCCCGGCGCGCTCGACCCGGTCCGCGGCCAGTCCTACGGCGAGATGGCCGCGGAGCTCCTGCCGTCCTCGCCGGTCGACCTGCTGGTGCTCGCCTACGACGTGCCGGACATCTCACCGGGGCGGGCGGTCAGCACGTACCTGACGCACGTCTGCCCCGGCCTGCCGATGTCGTTCGCGGTGTCCGACCAGGGCCGCGCCGCGGCGTTCACGGCGCTGTCGCTGATCCGCACGTACGCCGCGACCCATCCGCGGGCGCTGCTCATCACCGTCGAACAGGCCGACCTGCCCTACGACCCGGGCGTGCCGGTCGCCCTGCCCGCCGAGCACGCGGCGGTCGCGCTGCACCTCGACGCGGCCGCCGCCGCTGCCCTGACGTCGGTGACCGTGCTGCCCGGCGCGTCCGCGTCGCTGGACGCGCTCGACGGGCTGGACGCCACGACCGTGATCCTGGGCGGCGGGCTGGCGCAGTACGCCGAGGACGTGAAGGCCGACCGGGTCGTCCTCGCCGACCCGGCCCAGCCGATGACCGGCGTGTGGGAGTCCCTCGCCGGCCTCGACCTGGCCGCGTCGGGGCGGGTCGCGGTCGCCGACCACGACCCCGGCCTGGGCTACCTGTGCGTGGCCGCGTTCGGCTGAACCGCCGCTACGCGTAGGCGTGCTGGTTGACGGTGAAGGGTCTCTCGCCCGCGAGGGCGACCGCGGCCCGGAAGCCCTCCGGGGCCTCGAGGTCCTCGATCCGGAACGGTCCGTCGTGCTCGGCCACCACCGGCGCCGGGCCGGCGACCGGCGTGGCCAGCCCCCGCGTGAGCCGCGCCCCGGCGGCCTTCACCAGGGACTCCTTGCGCGCCCACAGCTCGGCGAACAGCTCGTGCCCGCCGCCGCCGGCGACGTCCGCGGCCTCGGCGGGCGGGTAGAAGCGGCGGGCCATCGCGGCGCAGTCCAGCGTCGGCACGACCCGCTGCAGATCGACCCCGACGGGCCGGCGCGCCGACACGGCCACCATCACCAGGTCGCCGGAGTGCGACAGGTTGACCTCGACGCCGGTGTACCGCCCACACAGCGCCGGCTTGCCGTTGGGGTTGTGCGCCCAGCGCAGCCCGCTCGGCGGCGCGTCGAGGACCGCACCGACGATCCGCCGGGTGACCGCGTGCGCCACGACGAACCGGCGCCGGTCGATGGCGTGCACGATCGACGCGTGCCGGTGCCGCTCGTCGTCGTCCAGCAGCGCCAGCATGTCGGGCAGCGCCGGGTCCGGCACCCGGGCGTCGGCCAGCCACACGTCGACGGCGTCGAGGCTCATGCCGCGGCCAGAAGACCGGCGAACCGGCGGACGCCCTCCTCGATCTGCGCCGGCTCCAGGGCACTGCACGACAGGCGGATCTGGTGGCTGCCGCCGCCACCGAAGTAGAAGAACCGCATCGGCGTCCACAGGACACCGTGCTCCCGCGCGGAGACCTCGAGCAGCTCCTCGGACGCGTCGACCGGCACGTCCACCACGACGAAGAACCCGCCGCTGGGGCTGTTCCACCGCACCTGCCCACCGCCGAGATGCGTCTCGAGCGCGCCGAGCAGCGTGCGCAGGTTGCGCCGGTAGAAGCTGATCTTCGAGGCGTTCGCGGTGCGCAGGCTGAAGCCGCTGTCCAGCAGCATCCCGCCGACCACGGCCTGGGACAGCGCGGACGTGTTGACGGTGAGCATGCTCTTCACCGTCGACAGCTCCTCGGCCAGCAGCGTGCGCCGGCCGGCGGCGTCGACGACCGGCTGGTCCGCGACGAGGAACCCGACCCGCACCCCCGGGAAGTACGACTTGGCGAACGAACCCAGGTAGATGACCCGGTGCCGGGTGTCCAGGGACTTCAGCGTCGGGCGGGGCTCGTCGTCGAGGCCGAACAGCCCGTACGGGTCGTCCTCCAGGATCAGCAGGTCCGCCTCGTCGGCGACGTCCAGCAGCTCGCGGCGGGTCGCCACCGGCAGCGACACGCCCGACGGGTTCGCGAAGTTCGGCACCAGGTAGAGGGCTTTCGGGGTACGCCCGCCGGCCCGGACCGCCGCGGCGACCTCCCGCACCGTCGAGGGGCGCAGCCCGTCCGGCGACTCGGGCACCGGCACGACGTCGATGCCCAGGATCCGGGCGGCACCGGTGAACCCGACGTAGCAGGGCTCGGCGGCCAGGACGACGTCGCCGGGACCGGCGCACAGGCCGCGCAGGGCGATGATCATCGCCTCCTGGCAGCCGGCGGTCACCATGACCGCCTCGTCCGGGACCCGGATGTCCTCGTCGACGTCGAGCATCCGGGCGATGAGCCCGCCGATGTGGCCGTTGGTCCGCCCGTACTGGGTCAGCATCACCCGGCTCTGCGCAGCCGTGACGCCCCGCTCCTGCAGGTGCGCGAGATACGCCTGCAGGTGCTTGTCGACGTCGGCGGCGGAGTGGAACTCGTCGAACGGACGGCCCGCGGCCAGCGCGATCGCGTCCGGGAAGCGGCTGGCGACCTCGTTGAGGAAGTTCATCGAGGCGGACACCGGGTCGGAGACCGACACGTGCAACGCCTCGCGGGACAGCTCCACCATCACAGCTCGCCTTCTGCTCGCGCCCATGGCCTGGCTCGCAGCACCGACCCGTCGAGGCTCGCGACGCCCGGGCGGCCGGCGAGCGCCATCGCGTGCGCCAGCTCGTCGGTCGTCGTGCGCAGCACCCCTTCGACCCCGTCGGCGCCGCCGGCCGCGAGCCCCCACAGCGCCGGCCGGCCCAGGAGCACCATGCGGGCGCCGAGGGCGAGGGCGATGAGCGCGTCGGTGCCGCGGCGGACCCCGCCGTCGAACAGCACCGGCACCGCGCCGGCGGTCGCGGCGGCGACCTCGGGCAGCGCGTCGAGGCTGGCGACGGCGCCGTCGAGCTGGCGGCCGCCGTGGTTGGACACCACGATCGCGTCGGCGCCGTGCTCGACCGCGAGGGTCGCGTCCTCGCCGGTCAGGATGCCCTTGAGCACGATCGGCAGGCGCGTGCGCGACCGCAGCCAGGCCAGGTCGGCCCAGGTGATGCCGGCGTCGAAGGACTGGGCGGCGTGCTCGGCGATCGCGGAGTGGCCGACGTCGCTGTGGTGCGTCAGCGCCATGACGGCCGCGTCGATGTTGACGGCGGCGACGTCACCGCCGATCGCGAACCCGTTGCGCATGTCGCGCCAGCGCCGGCCGATCCGCGGCGCGTCGACGGTCAGCACGAGCGCGCCGTAGCCGGCGTCCTCGGCCCGCCGGATCAGGCTGGTCATCACCTCGCGGTGGCGGAACCAGTAGAGGTGCAGCCAGGGACGGCTGCCCGGCGCGGCGGCGGCGATGTCCTCGAGGGTCCGGCTGGCGAACACGCTCACCACGAACAACGCGCCCGCGGACGCCGCACCACGCGCGGTCGCGACCTCACCCTGGTCGTCGACGAGGCGATGGTACGCCGTGGGCCCGACCCCGACCGGCGTGGCGAACGTCGTGCCGAACACGGACACCGCGGTGTCGACTGTGGACACCCCGGTCAGCACGCGCGGCCGGAACCAGAACCGGTCGAACGCCTCGACATTGGCCCGCAGGGTGCGCTCGGACTCCGCGCCGCCCTCGATGAAGTCCCAGACGTCCGCGTCGACGAGCTCGCGCGCCAGCCGCTGATAGTCGGAGGCGGTCAGCACCGGCCCGGTCTGTGATCGTGTCACCGGCGCTCCATAGGCGGTAGCCTATCGGAACCACGCCACGACCGACAGGAGCCGAAAGGCTTGCATGGGCACCGACAGCATGCTGACCGCCGAGACGTCCGACCCGTTCTGCCTCGCCGCCGGGGAGGCCGCCGAGCTCCTGCGGGGGCACCCGTGGCACCGGTTCGCGATCCTCGGTGACAGCGTCGCGGAGGGCCTCACCGAGCACGTCGACGGCTACCATCCGCTGGCGTTCCCGGACCGGCTGCGGGTGGAGCTGGAGCGGCACCGGCCGGGCCTCGCGCACCTCAACCTCGGCCGGCGCAACCTGCGCGCCGCCGAGGTCCTGGCGGCGCAGCTGGGCCCGGCGCTGGCGTTCCGCCCCGACCTCGCGCTGGTGATCTGCGGCGCCAACGACGCGATGCGCCCCGGCTACGAGTCGCGCGCCGACGCCGTCGACGCGACCCTGACCGCGCTGATCCGCCCGCTGCAGGAGGCCGGCGCGCTGGTCGTCACCGTGTCGCTGTTCGTCATGCCCGACTACCCGTCAATGCCGGCGTGGCTCGGCCCCGCGTTCTCCCGCAGGATGACGCTGCTCGGCCGGCGCGCCGCGGCGCTCGCCGCGGCCCTCGGCACGGTCCACGTCGACCTCGCCACGCACCCGTCGATCGCCGCCGCCTCCGCCGGGAGCGGTGTCCTCACCGGCGCGGACGGCCTGCACGGCAACGCCCGCAGCCACGCCATCGCCGCGGCGGAGATGATCCGCCGCCTGTCCCGTGAGATCCAGGGAGCCTAGAGATGCCACTCGACCCGCAGCTGCAGGCGATGCGTGACCAGCGCGAGCGCGACGGCGCCACCCCGCTGTACTCGATGACCCTGCAGGCGGCCCGCGCCGCCGACCTCGCCTCCATCAAGGCCGGCGGCGGCGACCCCGAGCCCGTCCACGAGGTCACCGACCATGCGATCGACGGCCCCGACGGTCAGCTGCAGGTCCGGGTGTACCGGCCGGCCGCCGACGGTCCGCTGCCGGTCCTCGTCTACTTCTTCGGCGGCGGCTGGGTCCTCGGCACGATCGACACCGCCGACGGGATCGCCCGCACCCTCGCCAACAGCGCCGGATGCCTCGTCGTCGTGCCCGGCTACCGGCTGGCGCCCGAGCACCCGTTCCCGGCGTCGATCGAGGACTGCTGGGCCGCCGTGCAGTGGGTCGCCGCCAACGCCGCCACGCTGGGTGCCGACCCGGCCCGCATCGCGGTCGGCGGCGACAGCGCCGGCGGCAACCTGGCCGCCGCGACGACCCTCATCGCGCAGGAGGCCGGCGACCTCACGCTCGTCGGTCAGCTGCTCGTGTATCCGAACACCGACCAGCTCGCCGACGACGAGTCGATGCGGGACAACAGCGACCCGTACCTGTTCAACCACCACTCGGTCGCCTGGTACCGCAAGCACTACCTCATCGACCCCGACGACGCGGAGAACCCGCTCGCGTCGCCGTTGCGGGCCGAGACGCTGAAGGGCCTGCCGCCGGCGCTGGTCATCACCGCCGAGTACGACCCGCTGCGCGACCAGGGCGAGCGCTACGCCAAGCGGCTCGCCGACGACGCGGTCCCCGTCACGCTCGCCCGCTACGACGGCATGGTCCACGGGTTCTTCGCGATGGCCGGGACCGTCGACGAGAGCCGGGTCGCGCTCGCGCAGGCGGCGGCGCAGCTGCGGGCATGGTTCGCATCCTGACGTCCACCCTGGCCCGCAACGTCACGGGCGTCTGGGGCGCGGCCGGCGAGCGGTGGCTGGCGGACCTGCCCGCCCTGCTCGCCGGGCTGGCCGCGGACTGGGACCTCACCGTCGGCGAGCCCTACGACCTCACGTTCCACTACGTCGCCGCGGCGCGGCAGGCCGACGGGACACCGGCGGTGCTGAAGGTCGGCTTCGAGCTGGAGGTCGAGGCGACCGCCCTCGCCGCGTTCGACGGCCACGGCGCCGCCCGGCTCCTGCGCGCCGACCCGGGCCGCGGCGCGCTCCTGCTGGAGCAGGTCCGTCCGGGCGGCCGCCTGCGCGATCTGGTGCCGGCGCGGGACGCCGAGGCGACGGAGGTCCTCGCCGGCCTGATGCGGCAGCTGCACGTGCCGCCGGTCGCCGGGCTCCCGACCGTCCTGTCGCAGGCCGGCGCGCTCGACCGGCACCGCGGTCCCGTCCCCGCCGGCCTGGTGCGGGAGGCGGCGGCGCTCATGCGGTCGTTGTGCGCGACCGCGTCCCGCGAGGCGGTCCTGCACGGCGACCTGCACCACGACAACGTCCTGGCCGGCACCCGCGCCCCGTGGCTGGCGATCGACCCGCACGGCCTGGTCGGCGACCCCGGCTACGAGATCGGGTCGGTCCTGTTCAACCCCCACCCCGACGACCGCGACCCGGCGCTCGTCGACCTGGTCCCGGACCGTCTGCGCCGGCTGTCGGCGGCCCTCGGCGAGCCCGAGGACCGCCTCGCCGCGTGGGGCTTCGTCAAGGCCGTCCTCTCCTCGGTGTGGACCGCCGACTCGGGCGGCACCCCGAGCCGCGCCCTCGACGTCGCCGAACTGCTGCGGCCCTGAGGCGTGTCATTTGGGGCTGACGGCGGATCAAGGCTGATGTTCGATCTTCGCCGTGTCCGATGTGGAGCGTTGGTGCCTGATGCGCTGTGGGAGATCGCTGCGCCGTTGATCCCGCCGGCGCCGGTGCGGCCGCAGGGTGGTGGTCGGCGGCGGGTGGACGACCGGGCGGTGCTGCCCGAAGGCCGGCCTGTGGCCGGCGCTGTACCTGGCAGTACTGCATGCCGACAAGGCGTACGATCACAAAGCGCTTCGGACTGAGGTCCGCCGACGCGGCACCATCGCATCGTCGTGGATCAGGTCGTCGTACAGGTGCGCGTGGTCGCTCGACCAGTCGTCGTCCATGTCCTCTTCGTCCCGTCCGGCTGCGGTGCGGCGCAGCTGCGACCGGCTGGGTCCGAGCGCTGCACATCCGACAGTTCAACCCATCGGCAACGGCGTGCCGGCGCCGCTACCCTGTGGGCACTCCGGGAGCGCCGCACAGACCCGGCGGTCGGGCTTGGATCAGTCGTGTCGGCGGGTCGGAACATCGCCGACGAACGGCGCTGGACGCGTGCCGGCCGCAGCCCTCGACGACCGAGATGAGGAGCTTCGATGACCGAGCCGCGGCCATACCCTCACGGCGGACCACCCCCGCAATACCCCCCGGCCGGCCCGCCGCCGTACTACCCGCAGCCCGGTCCGCCGCCGCCCGGCATGGCTCCGCGCCGGCGTAGCGGGCGGGGATGGCTCGTGGTCGGCGGCATCCTGGCGCTGGTCCTGATGTTGGGCCTGTGCGCCGTGGGGGTGTACGCCCTGACCGACGACGACACCGAGCCGCCGGCGACGACGAACAGCTCGAAGCAGTACGGCACGCCACCGGACCGGTGCACGCTGTTGGACGATTCGCAGGTCGAAGGCTGGGCCGGAAAACCGACGTCGAAAGAGCCCGAGAAGGCCATCTTCCCGGCCGACCTGGGCGGGGATGTGGACGGCTGCCGCTACGGCCTGGTGTCGGACGCGATCAGGACGCTCCCGAACACGCTCCTACTCTTCGTATCCGCCAACGGTCACGCGAAGGAGAGGTACGACAGCAGGGTGGGAGGCAAGGACACCACCGAGATCGTCGAGAGACCGATCCCCGGACTGGGCACCGCGGCGACGGGCTATTCGGAGCAGGGCAACAACAAGAATCAGATTCTGGCCGGCCTGTTCATTTACGACAAGAACCTGTATGTGGAGATCCGCTTCATCGGCCTCGGCAGCAGGCCATGGAGCGTCGACGAGGTCGAGCGCAACCTGGTCGGCGTCGCCCGGGCGGTCATGGCGAAGATACCGGTGTCGTGACGTGGCCGTCGCGGCCGTCCGGCCGATGACCGGGCGGACGGCCGTTCGTCGGCGGGGCGCAGGCTATTGCCTTTAGGGCAGCCGGGACAACAGTCCTTCGCCCCAGGGGAAGTCGATGTCGCCGATGAGCGCCTCGGCGGTGGCGCGTTCGCGGACGGCGGCGTCGCGGTCGCCCTGCGCGTTGAGGACCGTGGCGGCGCGGAGCCTGGCCTCGCCCTCCCGGACGCGGTCGCCGAGGCGGTGGTACCGCTCGGCGCTCTCGCGGTAGCGGGTGACGGCGGCGGCGAGGTCGTCGCGGCGTTCGGCGACCTGGCCGAGGCCGAGCAGGGCACCGGCGACCGCGGCGCCGTTGCCGACCCGTTCGCCGAGCACCCACATCTGGGTGAAGCCGGCCTCCGCGTCGTCCCAGCGCCCTTCGCCCTCCGCCGCCCAGGCGATCTCCTGGTGGTAGTAGGCGAGGAGGTAGTCGTCGCCGGCCCGGGCCGCGATGCCGGGCACCTCGCCGGTGACGGCGTCGGCCTCGGCGGTCCGCCCGGCGAAGCGGTACGCGAGGCCGAGGACGAGCCGGACCCAGCCGCCCTGCACCGACTCGCGCGCCGGCAGCAGCTCCCGGGCCCGTTCCATCATGGGCAGGCTCAGCTCGTGACGGCGGAAGTTGTTGTACAGGGTGCCGAGCGCCGTGCGTACCTCGACCTCCTCCTCGACGTGACCCAGCTCGACGAACAGGTCGAGCGCCCGCAGCAGCGCGTCCTCGGAGTCGGCGAAGCGGTGCAGGTCGCGCAGGGCCTCGCCGCGGCGGCGGAGGGTCTGTGCGGTCTCCGACCGGTCGCCGGTCGCCAGCTCGAGAGCCTCGTCCGCCGGCGGCAGCGCCCGCTGCACCTCACCGGCGAGCGTCCACGAGTGCGACACCCAGCGCAGCGCCCTCGCCCGCCGCACCGGGTCGCCGGCGGCGGCGTCCGCGGCGGCGGTCCAGACGGCGAGACGGTCGAACGGGTCGGTGATGTCCCCGTGGACGTCGTCGACGAGCGCGCCCACGGCGTCGTCGCAGCCTGTGGCGACCCCTTCGGCGAGGACCGCGGGCAGCCCGGCGGTGTCGCCGGCGGTGCGGTGCAGGCGCAGCCACGTCAGCAGCCGCTGCGCCGCGCCGGCGTGCTCCGGCGCGGTGAGCGTCTCGACGGCGAACAGGCGCAGCAGGTCGTGCAGGTGGAACCGTTCGGGTCCGGGCGACTCGACGAGGAACGCGTCGACGAGCCGGTCCATGGACTCCTCGGCCTGCGGCACGCCGACCCCGGCGCGGGCGGCCGCGGCCCGGAGCGTGAACACCTGCCCGGGATGCGACCCGGCCCGCCGGAACACCATCCGGTCCACTTCGGACAGTTCGGCGTACGCGGCCTGGAACGTCGACCGGACCGCGAGGTCGCCCTGCCGGAGCTCGTCGAGGCGCCGGTGCTCGTCGGCGAGGCGCGCCGCGAGCGCCGACGGTGTCCACTGTGGACGCGCGCGGAGCCGGCCCGCGACGATCAGCACGGCGAGGGGCAGCCCGGCGCAGGCGGCGACGAGCGCCCGCGCGCCCTCGGGGTCGCGGCGGACGGTCCCGGCGCCGGCGACCTGCTCGAGCAGCTCGACGGCGGCGTCCTCCGGCAGTGCCTCCAGGGGCACCGCGTGCGCGTTGGCGACCCCGGTCAGCTGCCGCCGGCTGGTGACGATCGTGGCGCACCGCGCCCCGCCGGGCAGGAGCGCTTCGACGTGGGCCGCGTCGCGGGCGTCGTCGAGCAGGACCAGGACGGCCCGGTCGGCGACGGCGGACCGGAACCGCGCGGCGAGCTCCTCGGTGCCGCCGCGCCGCTCGTCCTCGGGCACGCCGAGCGCGGCGAGGAACCGGCCGAGGACCGCCTCGGGCGCGACCGGCTCGGCGGATGCCCCGCGCAGGGTCGCGAACAGCTGCCCGTCGGCGAACCTCGGCCGCAACGCGTGCGCGGCGCCGAGCGCGAGGGACGTCTTGCCGGTGCCGGGCGCGGCGGCGAGGGTGACGACCGGCGACTCCCCGCTGAGCACCCGGACGATCTCGGCGACCTCCTCGTCCCGGCCGAACAGCGGCGTCGCCGCGGGCAGCTCGGACGGCACCGGCCCGGCGAGCGGCGGCGGCGGGCCCGGCGGCGGCTGGGACGATTGCTGCTGCCAGAACGCCAGGCCCGCGCCGGCGACGCCGAGGACCCCGACGGCCGGCCACGCCAGCCACGCGACCGCGTCGAGCGGGGCGGGCAGCGTGCCGCCGGTCGCAACGTTGACCGCGACCGCCAGCAGCACCGAGAACAGGCCGGACACGACCGCGAGCAGGATGCCCAACCGACTCCGCATGCAGGGATCTTCGCCGATGTACCGCCCACGCACCAACCTCGGGCCGGCAGCACCGACCCGGCGAACCGGATCAGGCCGTCATCGGCTCACGCGGCGACGCGGTTTCGTGCTGGCCGGTCCCGGTGGCCGGCGGTTTTCGCGGTGGCCGGCCTGGCGCGGCCGGCGTGAGTGCCGCAGGACCGCCACCGGTCCTCGCGTGGCCGGTCCCCGCGTGCCCGGTCCCCGCGTGGCCGGTCCCCGCGTGCCCGGTCCCCGCGTAGCCAGTCCCCGCGTAGCCAGTCCCCGCGTAGCCAGTCCCCGCGTAGCCAGTCCCCGCGTAGCCAGTCCCCGCGTAGCCAGTCCCCGCGTAGCCAGTCCCA
>NZ_JBVJIJ010000020.1:167196-171067 GCF_055586325.1 Dactylosporangium sp. NPDC051087
CGCTGGCCGGCCCTCGCCGACACCGGTCGCGGTGGCCGGTCGCGGTGGCCGGTCGCGGGTCAGGGGCGGGGGGTTGCGGTGGCGGGGGTCGGGTCGGTGCGGCCGGCGGCCAGGGCGACCGTCGTGAACAGGGCGACCGTGAGCAGCCACGTCGACGGCACGAGGACGGGGCCGGGCCAGTCCGGCAGCGGCAGGTCCGGGAGGTCCTCGCCGAAGACGGGAAGGGCCCAGCCGGTGAGCCGCCACGTGAGCATCGCGGTGGCCAGGCCGAGCACGCCGGAGGTGGCGACGAGGACCGGATACGTCCACAGCAGGGTCCTGGCCGCGGAACGGCGGCTCAGGCCCTGGGCGCGCAGCGCCGCGAGGTCGGCGAGGCGCTCGCGGCGGTCGACGGCGATGACGAGGGCGAGCCCCCCGGCGCCGAGGACCACGGCGAGGACGCCGGACAGCACGTGGAACCAGACGGCGAGGGCCGGTCCCTGCGCGGCGAGGCGGGCCTGGGTGGCGGCGACACCGCGGTCGCCGGTGACGATGAGCCCCTGTGCGGTGAGCCGGTCGAGGACGTCGGCGGGGGCGGCGTTGCCGAGCCACACCTCGGGGTTGCGGGCCTCGCCGGCGTCGGTCGCGGCGCGGTCGGCGTACTCGAGGTCGACGAGCGTCCCGCCGGTGCCGAGCCGGGGCACGGCGGTGAGGCGCCCGGCGGCGCGCACGTCGACCGGCAGGCCGTCGAAGCCGGCGACGGCGGCGGCGCCGGGCAGCCCGACCGTCGACCCGCCGGGCACGGCGACCGCCGACGCGGTGGACGCGGCGGGCAGCGCCGTGGTCGTCACCACGGGCAGCGGCGCGGGGATGTCGGCGGCCTGGACCCAGGCGCCGTCCGGCAGGCCCTCCGGGGCGTCGAGGGTGACGCGGAGCCCGTCGGGCGCGGCGGTCAGCGTCGCGCCGGCGGAACGCCAGCGGGACACGTCGGCGAGGTCGGTGCCGGACACGGCGACGGCGGCCGGGTTGATGCTGCCGATGCCGCGCAGCACGACCGTGAGCTTGACCCCGCTCGCGGTGGTGTCGGGGGTGAAGTGCAGGCCCGCGACCCGGCAGCCGTCGGCGCAGACCGCGGTGCGCTGCTGGAAGGTGTACGGCCCGTCGTGCAGCACCCCGAACCCGACGGTGGCGGTGCCGCGGCCGGTGACGGAGGACAGCACGACGCTGAACCCGACGGGTTTCCCGACGACGGCCCCTTTGACGGTGACGTCGAGCGACACGTCCTGACCGGCGATGACGACCGGCGCCGGGGCCGGCGGGCGCAGCAGCGCGGCGACCTGGCGGGCGTCGAGGTCGCCGTACTCGTCCTGCCAGGTGGCGACGGTCGCCAGGCGGGTCGCGTCGACGGCGAGCTTCGGCGCCTCGCCCGGCCCGCCGGCGGGCAGCGCGGCGACGGCCATCGCGTAGTCGCCGGCCGGGTCGGCGGCGCGCACCGCGTGCAGCAGCTGCGCGCGGGTCAGCGGGGCGACCGTGAGCACGCGGGGCGCGCCGGTGCCGATCCGGGCGGCGAGGTCCCGGTCGCGGGCGGCGACGTCGGCGGCGGTGACCGCGAAGCCGAGCACCGCGACGGCGGCGGTGAGCAGCAGCAGGAGCCGCTGCGCGCCGGGCCGGCGGGCCAGCTGGAACGCGGCGAGCGCGGCACCGAGCCGGCCGCGGCGCAGCGCCCGGTCGCCGGCGGCGCGGGCGAGGGGGACGACGCCGCGGGCGGCGGCGAGCGCGAGGGCGATGATGACGAGCGCGGGCGCGGCGAGCGCGATCCCGGACAGGGCGCCGCCGGTGAGGAACAGCTGGGCGGTGGCGGTGACGGCGAGCAGCCCGACGACGATCTCGGCGGTGACGAGCCGCCAGCCGGTCAGCTGGGCACGGACCCGCCGCATCAGGTCGGCGACGCCGCTGACGAGATGCCGGCGCTGCGCGAGCAGCATCGCGACGACCGCGCCGAGCAGCGCCCACGGCGCCCACCGCAGCGCGTCGAGGCCGAGGACGGGCGTGTCGACGCCGGGGAACCGCCACGCGACGACGGCGGCGACGAGCAGCTGCCCGGCGACGCAGCCGGCGAGCCCGCCGGCGAGAAGCGCGGCGAGGTTCTCCCCGATGGTGAGCCACCAGCGGGTCCACCACCGTGCGCCGCGCAGCGCGATGACGGCGAGCTCGGGACGGCGGCCCTCGGTGCCATACCCGGTGGCGATGAAGATGACGGCGTAGGCGAGCAGGAGCAGCGGCGCGGCACCGACGGGGATGCTGCGGCGGGCCAGGTCGCGGCTGCGGTCGATGCGGTCGAGCAGCTGCGGGATGCCGGTGCTCAGCGTCAGCGCCCGGCCGAGGAGCGCGCCGCGGCCGTCGATGCCGGCGAGGTCGCGCCGCAGGCCGGGCAGGCTCGCCTCGGTGATGGTGCCGGGCGCGGCGGTCGCGTCGATGGACACGTCGCTCGGGCCGTGCGACATGGCGCGGACCGTCTCGGCGGTGGTGAGGACCGGCTCGCCCGGCCGCGCGTTGTGGTCGAGCCGGAAGTAGTCGTGGCTGCCCCAGTACTGCCCGTCGGGGTCGGGCGTGCGGTACGTCCCGGCGACGGTCAGCGGCGTCGCGTCGCCGTCCGCGACGTAGATCGGCCGTGTCGGGTCGGTGTTGATGACCGCATACGTGAGCGTGATCAGGTCACCGGCGGCGAGCCGCAGCCGGTCCGCGGTCCGCTCCCCCAGCATCACCTCACCGGCGGCGGCGAGGCACCGGCCGGTGACGACGGTGACGTGGGCGCAGACGTCCTGCCGGTACAGCAGCCGCGACGCCTCCCGCGGGTCGGGCTCGATGCCGATGGCGGGGAACTCTTCCGCATACACCTGCGTGAACCCGGGCAGTGCGACGATCGCGCCACCGACGTCGGCGAACGACACCCCGCCGGGCTCCCGCTGCTCGTTGACGGTCGCCCGGACGGTCAACGACAGCTCCGCCGGTGTGGCGGTGGCGACCTGCCCGGCGACGACGGCCCGGTCGACGGCCCGCAGGTACGCCGGAGCGGCGACGGCCGCGGCGACCGCGAACAACGCGAGCAGCGCGAGGGTGACCGCCTGCCCGCGACGCGCCCGGAGCATCCCGAGCAGCAACGACATCACCGCGCCACGCTCCGATCGACGACGCCCCGGCCGAGGGTGCGAGGGAACGACGACCCGTGCCGACCCGCTGCGCCCGGCCGCCCATCGGCCGGGAACGCCACCGGCGACCCGGCGGCACCCGGCGCGAGCGGCGCGAGCGGCGCGACACCGGCGGCCCCGCCGAGCACCGCGGACGGCGGCACAGACCGCTTACGAGGCACCGCAACCAGCCACATCACCGCAGCACCCTCCGATCCGCGACAACCCGCCGACCCAACCGCCCGCTGAGCGCGAGCGACGCGAACAACCCGGCACCCGGCACGGGCAGCGCGGACGGCGGCACGCCCCGAACCGCGGCGATCCGCCCACCCAACCGCCCACGGAGGGGAAGCACCACCGGCGACCAGGCGACACCCAGCACGAGGAACCCGACGGCAACGGTCCGATCCACGGCCGCCAGGCAGACCACGGCGACCGCCGGCAACGCGAGCAGCGCAAGGGTTTCCGCCCGCCCACGACGAGCCCGAACCATCCGCAGAACCAACGACATCACCACGACAGACCCCGAACCACGGCGACCCGCCCACCCGACCGCCCACGGAGGGGAAGCACCACCGGCGACCAGGCGACACCCAGCACGAGCAACGCGACGGCAACGGTCCGATCCACGGCCGCCAGGCAGACCACGGCGACCGCCGGCAACGCGAGCAGCGCAAGGGTTTCCGCCCGCCCACGACGAGCCC
>NZ_JBVJIJ010000020.1:171164-254731 GCF_055586325.1 Dactylosporangium sp. NPDC051087
CCCGAACCATCCGCAGAACCAACGACATCACCACGACAGACCCCGAACCACGGCGACCCGCCCACCCAACCGCCCATCGAAGGGAAGCACCACGGACGACCAGGCGACACCCGACTCGGGCAGCACAAGGGCAGCTGCAGCCGCGCCGAGCGCCGCTGACGGCCTCGACGGTGCCGCGGCCAGCCACATCACCGCGGCACGCTGCGGGCCGCGGCGGACCGGCCGAGCGGGCTGGCTTAGAGGCGGACGGTGTCATCGTGGGGTGGTCCGGTCGGTGGGGCCGGACAGTTGCCTGCTGAGCGGGAGGGTGGCGAGCCACCAGGCGAGGCCCAGCACGAGCAGCGCGACGGCGACGGACGCGCCGAGCGCCGCGGGCGGCAGCGCGGACGGGGCCGGCATGACCTGCCAGTCGTCGACGAACGGCCGTCCGGGCGGGCCGGTGACCAGGCGGGCGGCGACGGCGGCGAGCAGCCCGGCGAAGGCGCCGAGGACGAGCACCGCCGCATACCCGGCGCGGCCGGCGGTGACGGCGACCCGGGCCGGCAGGCCCTGCCGGCGCAGGGCGCGCAGCTCGGTGCGGCGACGGCGGCGCTCGACGGCGACCGCGACGGCGAGGGCGGCCGCGGCGGCGAGCACGCCGAGCGCGGCGGTGACGAGCTGGAGCCGGGCGGCGACGGCGGGGCCCTGCCCGGCGAGCCGGGCGGCGCGGGCGGTCGCGGTGTCGTCGCCGAGGACGACGAGCCCGGCGGTGGTGAGCGCGGCGACGACGGACTCGGGGGCGCCGTCGGCGAGCCACACCTCGGTGCGGCCGGCGGCGCCGCCGGTGCCGAGCCGCTCGGCGGCGTCGAGGTCGAGGAGGATGCCCTCGGTGCCGACGGCGGGGAGCACGCCGGTGGTGCCGGCGACCCGGACCGGGAGGGCGCCGCTGCCGAAGACGTCGACGGCCGGGTCGCCGAGCCGCCATCCCTCGGGCACCTCGCCGGCGACGACGACGGGCAGCGGCAGGCCGGCGGCGATCGGGTAGGCGACGCTGTCGCCGCGATACACCGCCGGTGCCTGGGCGAGCGTGAGCGTGCCCTGCCGGGCGACGACCGACACGGCGAGGCCCTTCGCCGGGGCCCGCCACAGCCGGGGGTCGCCGAGGGTGGCGCTGTCGAACACGTCGCGGTCCCCCTGCCGCAGCGCCTCGACGGTGAGCGCGTCGCCGGCGCCGGCCCTGACGAGGTCGAGCCGCGTGACGCGGCAGCCCGCGGCGCAGCCCTCGACGGCGGCGGTGACCTCGTGCGCCCCGGCGGGGACGGGGCCGAGCGTGACCGTGCTCAGCGACCCGTCGGCGGTGTCCTGGAGGTGTACCGCCAGCCTCACCCCGCCCTCGCCGGCGCCGCGGGCGCGCAGGACGAGCGGCCCGGCGCCGACGGTCGCGGGTGCCCTGTCCCCCACGGCCGGTGCCGCGAGCGAGGGCAGCGGCCCGTATTCGGGCCGCCACCGGGCGACGGCGGCGAGCCGGCTCGCGTCGACGGCGAGGACGCGGGGCCGGGCGGTGTCGTCGACGACGACGGCCATCGCGTGCCGCCCGCCGGGGTCCGCCTCTCGGACCGCCCGCAGCAGCAGCGTCGGGTTGGCGGCCCGCACGGTGAGGACGCGGGCGGCGCCGAGCTCCTGGCCGCTGCGGTCCGCCCGGGCGGTGTCGCCGGTGACCTGGGCGGCGGTGGCGGCGGTGAGCCCGGCGACGGCGACGGCGACGAGCGCGAACACCCGGTCGGCGCCGGGCCGCCGCGACACCTGCACCGCGGTGAGCCCGAGCCGCAGCCGGCCGCGGCGCAGCGCACCCGCCCCGGCCCGGTCGGCGGCGGCGCCCAGCAACCGGGCGAGGGGGACGGCGAGCACGACCGCCACGAGCACGGGGACGGCGGTGGCGAAGCCGTTGCGGCCGAGCTGGAACGCGCCGACGGCGGCCAGGATCACCAGGACCGCGTCGACCGCGCCGCGGCGCCAGCCGCGGCGGCGGCCCGGGACCTCGCGCAGCAGGACGGCGACCGGCGCCCGCAGGACCGGCACCTCGGCGCTGAGCACCGCGACCGCGGCGCCGAGCAGGGCCGCGCCGGCGGTGGCGAGGCTGGTCCGGAGCACCGCATCGCTGTCCGCGGCCGGTGGCTCGCCCGCCAACCCGTACGCCAGCAGCCATCCCAGGCCGAAGCCCACCGGTGCGGCGGCGAGCAGCGGCACGAGGTGCTGACCGGCGGCGTGCCGCAGCATCCTGCGCCGGGTGCTGCCGCGCAGCTTCAGCAGGGCCACGTCGCCGCGGCGGTCGCCGGAGGTGTGCCGGCCCGCGAGGCCGAGCGCGAACCAGCACAGCACGACCGCCTGCAGCACGCCGGCGAGGACGCCGCGGCGGATCGCGGCCCGGTCGGCGGCGATGCGGACGAGCAGGTCCTGGGTCGGCGCGATCAGGTAATAGCCGGCGCCGCGCAGCGTGTATTCGGCGCGGCGCAGCTGCTCGGCGAGGCCGGGCCCGGCGAGCGCCCGCCCGGGCACCGCGGTCGTGTAGTCGAACGTGGGGTCGACGAAGCGGCTGCTGTCGAACGCTGCCGCGGCGAAGAAGAACGGGTCGATGTTGCCCGACGTGTCACGGCGGAACAGGGCATTGGCCCAGTAGAGGCCGGCCGGGTCGACGAGCTCATAGCGCCCGACGACGCGGACCTGCTCCTGCGGCGCGCCCGGCTGCGAGCTGAGCGTCACGGTGTCACCGATGTGCAGGCCCAATGCGTCGGCGGTGTCGCCGCTGACGACCGTCTCGCCGGCCGCCCGCGGGCAGGTGCCCTCGATGCGCATGTGGTCGCAGGCACCGTCGCGATAGGCGGCGACGACGCTCGACGAGCCGCTTCTGCCGAACGACATGGACACGGACAGGCCGAGGACCGGCGCTTCGTCGCGGACGGTGAGGAGCCGCTCGACGCCGGCGCGGAACGTGGCGAGCGCGACCGCCGCGTCGCCGTCGGTGTCGGTCTGCCGCCGCACGGACAGCATGCGCTGCGCGGCGGGTGCGACGGCGACGGCCGCGTCGGTGGCCCGGCGCTCGGCGGCGGCCGCATACCAGGGTCCGGCGGTCGCGGCGGTGACGAGCAGGACCGCGAGCGTGAACACCGTCCATGCCTGCGCGGTGCGCGCCCGCAACGCGCCCAGCACCAACCGGAGCACCTGCCACCTCCTCGACCAGGTGTTAGGCAATCTACGGTCCAGGTACGACAAAAACGACGGCAGGCCCCGGCTTCGTGTGCCGGGACCCGCCGTCTGTCGCGCCGCTCGCACCCGCAGTCGATAGGGCAGTACGGATGCTGAGGGCTTCTCTCCTGTCGTTGCCGGGCGGATCGACATCCAAACATCACCTGGTGGTCAGACGCGGGTCGTACCGTCGCGAGGATGAGGCCGAGGTCGCTGATGGACCCGATCCTGGGGATCGCCGCACTGTTCGAGGGCGACGGGGCGCGCGAGTACCTCGGCGAACCGGTGACGCAGGCGCAGCACATGCTGCAGACCGCCGCGCTCGCCTCGGTCGCGGGCGCGCCGCCGCCGCTGGTGGCCGCCGCGCTGCTGCACGACGTCGGGCACTTCCACGGTGTCGTCACGGGCGCGCAGCTGATGGAGGGCACCGACAACCGGCACAGCGACACCGGCGCGGACTGGCTGGCCCGCTGGTTCGGCCCGGCGGTGACGGAGCCGGTCCGCCTGCACGTCGCGGCGAAGCGTTACCTGTGCGCGGTCGAGCCCGGCTACCACGCGCGACTGTCCGACGCCTCGCGGTTCACGCTGTCCGTGCAGGGTGGCCCGTTCACCGCGGAGCAGGCGGCGTCGTTCGAGGAGCTGCCGTACGCCCGGGACGCGGTGGCCCTGCGCCGCTGGGACGAGCGGGCGAAGGACCCGAAGGCCCGGGTGCCGGGCTTCGACTCCTACCGCGGCATGCTGCGGCTGCTGCTGCGGCCCGCTGTCGTTTCCGTACAAGACCGGCGCGGCGGTGCTTCCTAGGCGCGGACGAGCCGGTCGACCGGGGCCTCGGCGTCCGCAGCGACGTGCCGACCGCGAACTCGATGCCGACGAACGCCGCGCCCTCCGGCACGGGCACCGTGCCGGAGGTGGTCCCGGGTCCGGGGACGCTCGCATACCCCGTGGCCGTCGCGCTGCTAGAAGACGAGGCCCCAGTTGACCCCCGCGACCGAGGTCATCGTCGTGACGTGGTCGCTGGTGCAGGTCCACACGGCGTCGACCCGGGAGGAGTCAGACGCGCGCGTCCCGAACCGCAGCCGCACGGGTGAAGGATAGGCGCAGCGGCGCGGCGCTGGTGCCGGCCACGACCGCGGTGAGCACGGCGGCGGCGCCGAGCAGCTGCCCCGGCGACAGCGACTGCCCCAGGGCGAGCCAGCCGAGGACGGCGGCGACGACCGGGCTGAGCAGGCCGAGCAGCGTGACCCTGGCGGGCGCGAGGGCGGTGACGCCGCGGAACCACAGGAAGTAGGCGCCGGCGGTGCCGACCAGCGACAGGTAGCCGAACCCGGCGGCGTTCGTCCAGGTCAGCACGGGCGGCAGCCCTTCGACGACCAGCATCACCGGGGCGAGCAGCAGCCCGCCGACGGTCAGCTGCCAGCCGGTCAGCGCCAGCAGTGCGGTGCGCCGGTCGGGCAGGCCCTCCGGCGTGCCCCAGCGGCGGCCGAGGACGGTGCCCAGCGACATCGACACCATGCCCGCGGCCGCGGCGGCGAGCCCGATGGGGTCCAGCGCCGCGTCGGAGCGCAGCACCAGCAGCGCCACCCCGGCCAGCCCGGCGCCGCCGGCGAGCAGCACGCGACCGCCCGGACGCTGGCTGAGCAGCGCGAACGCGAGGGCTGCCACCACGAACGGGCCGAGCGCGCCGAGGACGGCGGCGATCCCGCCGGGCAACCGGTACGCCGCGACGAACAGCAACGCGAAGAACAGCCCGATGTTCAGGAAGCCGAGCACCGCCGCGCGCCACCACCAGGCGCCCTGCGGCAGTGCCCGGCGCCCGGCGAGGGCCGCGACGACGCCGACCAGCAGCAGCCCGGCCGGCAGGGCGCGCAGCGTCCCGGCGAGCAGCGGCCGCCCGTCGGGCAGGAACTCGGTGGTGACGAGGTAGGTGGTGCCCCACAGCGCGGGCGCGGCGGCGGTGGCCACGGCAAGGTTCCTCATGACTAAGTAGCTTACCACTAAGCTACTTAGTTACAAGATATGAGAGGATGCCAACCGTGGCAGACGACGTCGACCGGATCGTCGAGCAGTGGGCCCGCGAGCGCCCCGACCTGGAGACCGCCGCGATGGCCGCGTTCGGCCGGGTGTACCGGCTGGCCCGCATCGTCGGCGAGCGGCAGGAGCGGGTGTATGGCACGCTCGGCATCAACCGCGGCGAGTTCGACGTGCTCGCGACCCTGCGCCGCGCGGGCGCGCCCTTCCAGCTGTCGCCGAAGTCGCTGACCGCGTCGCTGATGCTCACCTCCGGCGGCATGACCGGGCGCCTGGACCGCCTGGAGCGGGCCGGGCTGGTCGCCCGCTCCCCCGATCCCGCCGACCGGCGCGGCCTGGTCATCACCCTCACCGACGCCGGCCGCACCCTCATCGACGAGGCCGTCACGGTCGGCCTGGCCGCGCAGCGCGAGGTCTTCGAGCGGCTGCCCGAGCCGGACCGCCGCCGGCTAGCCGTCCTGCTGCGCGACCTCCTCGCCGCCGCCGAGCAGGGCACCGCGGACGGCTGACCCCGCGGCGCCCGCGCGGCGCTCAGTCGTCGAACGCCTGGTAGACGGACGTCCAGAGGTCGGTCCACATCGGCAGTTGCTGGTCGCCCGCGTGGGCCCGCTGCAGCATGAAGATGACCGTCAGGTCCTCGGCGGGGTCGTTGTACCAGACGGTGCCGTAGTAGCCGGGCCAGCCGTAGCTGCCGACGGACGGGCCGAGCTGGGTGCGGCGGGTGCGCACGGACATGCCGAAGCCCCAGCCGATGTCGTCGAAGTAGTCCGGCCGGAAGCCCGACACCGCCTTCTGCGCGGGGGTCAGGTGGTCGCTCGTCATCAGCGTCACCGACGGCCGGGACAGCACCCGCTCCCCGCGGTGGATGCCGCCGGCCAGCATCGCCGAGGCGAAGGCGAGGTAGTCCTCGGCGGTCGACACGAGGCCGCCGCCACCGCTCTCGAAGGCCGGCGGGCGGCTGTACCTGCCGCCGGGACCGTCCTCGACGACCGGCGCGCCGGTGGCGTCGTTGTCGCGCTCATACGCCGTGGCCAGCCGCTCCAGGCCCGCCGCGGGCACGCTGAAGCCGGTGTCCTGCATCCCGAGCGGCGCGCAGACCCGCTCGCGCAGCGCGGCGCCGAAGGACATGCCCGTCGCCCTGGCGATGAGGACGCCCAGGATGTTGGAGCCGGTGTCGTACATCCAGCGCTCGCCCGGCTGGTGCAGCAGCGGCAGCGCGCCGAGCCGGCCCAGCCACTCGTCGGGCGGATGCTCGCCGGTCCCCGGCAGCGCGTCGGCGATCGGGACCGTGCCCGGCTCGGCGGGGACCATGCCGGTGCCCAGCGTGTACGTGAGCAGCATCCGCAGCGTGATCGGCCGCTCCGCCGGGACGGTGTCGTCCAGGGGTCCGCGAGGGTCGGTGAGCACGGTCATGTCCGCCAGCTCCGGCAGCAGCGCGTCGACCGGGTCGTCGAGGCGGAGCGTGCAGTCCTCGACGAGCGTCATCGCGCACGCGGCGACGATCGGCTTCGACGACGAGCCGAGGCGGAAAATCGTGTCGGCCGCGACCGGCACCCCCGAACCGGGACCGTCGAACGCGAGGTTGCCCGCCGCTTCGAGCCGCACCTCGCCGTGCCGGGCGAGCAGTGCCAGCGCGCCGGGGACGAAGCCTGTGTCGATGTGCCGGTCGAGCTGCGCCCGCACCCGAGCCAGCCGCCTGGAGGAGAATCCCACCTTCGCACCCTACGGCACCTCGGCGCCGTCGTCCGATCGCTCGGCCCGCGCCGGTACGGCACCGCCGAGCGCGGCACGGAGGATGTGCTCGGCGGTGGTGGCGAGGCGGTCGTGGTCGAGGGTGTCGTCGAGGACGGTCTGCAGGAGCAGGCCCTGATACACGGCGATGAAGATCCTGACGACCGAGTCCACGTCGACGCCGGGCGGGAGCGGGGTGCCGGCGAGGAACGCGGCGGGCCGGTCGACGCCGGAGCGGACCAGGTCGCGGATGCGTTCCGAGCGGACCGTCTCGGCCCACACCTGCAGCGACAGGCGCAGGGCGTCGCGGGTGGCGGGGTCGCCGAGGGAGCGCAGCAGGTCGGTGTACGCGACCACCGGGTCCTCGCTGAGCAGGCGGCGTTCACGCTGCTCGTGGCGCTCGGTGACGATGGCGGCGATCATGTCGTCCTTGCCGCTGAAGTACCGGTAGACGAGGCCCGCGCTGACGCCTGACTCGCGGACGATGTCCTGCACGGACGTGCGGTGGAAACCCTCGCGGGCGAAGCAGGCGGCGGCCGCGTCGAGGATCTGCCGCCGCCGCGCGGCGAAGTGCGCGTCGCCGACCTTAGGCAAGACCGCCCCCTGACCCGGCGGCACCGGCTCCTGACCCGGCCGCATCGGCTCCTGACCCGGCGGTATCGGTCACCGGCCCGGCGGCGCCGGTCACTGTCGCCCGGGCGACGCGGTAGAACTCGGCGGTCGGCTCGGCCTGGCGCGACGGGGGCAGGAGCCGGCGGGCCGCGTCCCGGGTCGACAGGTCCTCGTCGAGGCGCAGGCCGCGCTCGCGCAGGTAGCCGGGCACCGCGGCCGGGTCGAGGCCGAACGTCCACGGCTCGCCCTCCCGGCGCACCGCGGCGTGCCACTCGGCCGCGCCGGGGAACGTGGCGGTGCCGTCGAGGACGCCGCGGTCGACGTACGTGAAGATGACGGTGCTGCCCGCCGGGCACAGCGCGGCCAGGCAGCGCAGCGTCGCGTCGACCGCGGTGGCGTCGAGGTAGTTGGTGACGCCCTCCCAGATCACGGCGGTGCGCAGCGACGGGTCGAGGCCGGCGGCGCGCAGCACCGTGCCGAGGTCGTCGACGCCCAGGTCCGCGGGCGCGAACACCACGCCGGGGCGGGCGTGCCGGCCGAGCCGCCGGCGTTTCGTCGCCTGGGTCGCGGGGTGGTCGACCTCGAAGTACGTCACCCCGGCCGGCCCGCGATGGGCCCGGCTGTCGAACCCGGCCCCGAGCAGCACGACCTGCCGGACCCCGCCGGAAAGGATCCCACCGGAAAGGTCGCCGCCGGATGAGGCACCGCCGGAAAGAGCACCGCTGGATGAGGCGCCGCCGGAAGCAACACCGCCGGAGCGGGCGCCGCCGGACAGCGCGGCGGCGAGCCAGCCGTCGATGAGCCCGGTCCGCACCACCGCCGAGGCCCGCGGCCCGCCGGTATAGCGCCGGTCGATGTAGCCCACCAGCACCCGATGCACGCCGGGCAGCCGGCACAGGGCCAGCAGCGGCCGGTGCCGCGGCGCGAGGAGCCGCCGCGCGGGCGGGTCGCGGAACAGCCCGCCGCCAGGCCGGGCCGTCTCGAGGGCGCGGAACATGGCGACGTGCTCGGCGGTGCGGCTGCTCCGGTCGATCACGCCCTCAGAATAATGAACGAACACCCATTTTTGAAGGGATCCCGTACGCCGCGTCGAGCACCTGCATCGCCGCCCCCGCCGCGATGACGTCGGCACGCAGGTCGGCGAGGGTCACCGACACCGACTGCCAGTGGGAGCGGGGTATGGCTGAGCGCGTCGCGGCCTCGTACACCTCGGGGAAGCGCAGCAGGTCGGCGCCGGCGAGCACGATGTGGTTGACGTCGGTGGTCCGCAGCAGGTTGACGATGCCCACGGCGAGCACCCGCGCCGCGTCGGCGACCCGGCCGCCGGCGACCGCGGCGTCGTGCAGGATCTCCAGGCACCCGTCGCGGCCGCAGACGCAGCGCGGCCCGTCGAGCTGCAGGACGGTGTGCCCGAACTCGCCGGCGTTGGTGTGCGCGCCCCGGTAGGCGCCGCCGCCGAGCCACAGCCCGGCGCCGATGCCCGACTCGACCATGATGAGCGCCCCGTCGCGGAAGGCGGGGCCGCGGCGCCAGGCCTCGGCGGTGACTCCCGCGGTCACGTCCTTGTCCAGGTGTACGGGCAGCGCCAGGGCCTCCTGCGCGAGGTCCCGCAGGGGCACGTCGTGCCAGTGCCGCAACCTGTGGGCGCCCCGGACGATGCCGGCCGCGTGATCGAGCGGGCCGACCATCCCGATCCCCACCCCGACCAGGTCGGTCTCGAACGCGACGTCCGCGCGGACCGCGTCCAGGAGCTGCCCGGGCGTGAAGTCCGGCGGCAGCGGCGTCACCCGCGACGCGAGGACCGTCCCGGCGAGGTCGGTCAGCACGGTGCGCAGCGTGGTGCGGGCGACGTGCACCCCGGCCGCGTGGCGGCTGCCCGGCACGAGCCGGTAGATGCTGGCCGGCTTGCCGACGCCCTGCCGGCGCACCCCGCAGATCTCGACCAGGCCCTGCTCGGCGAGCCGGCCGAGGACCTTCGACACCGCCTGCGGGGTCAGCCCGGTGGCCTCGGCGACGCCCGCGCGGTCGAACTCGGCCCTCGTCCGGGCGAGCGCGACGACGAGCGACTCGTTGTAGTCCCGCAGGTGATCGAGGTGGGCGCCGGGCGTGTCCATCACCACAGTCTATTACGCAACAGCGTTGCTAAACTGCCCGCATGGACCACCTCACCGCGTCCCGGCGCTGGACGGCGCTGCTCGCCCTCGCGCTCGGCGGCTTCGCCATCGGGCTCACCGAGTTCGTCGCGATGGGACTGCTCCCCGACATCGCCCGCAACCTCCTGCCGTCGCTCTACGAGCAGTCCGGCGCGAAGGCCGTCGCCCGCGGCGGCTGGATGATCACCGTGTACGCGCTCGGCGTCGTCGTCGGCGCGCCCACGATCGCGGCGCTGACCGCCCGGCTGCCCCGCAAGCACCTCGTCGTCGGGCTCCTCGCGCTGTTCGCCGCCGGCACGGTCGCCTCGGCGCTCGCCCCGACGTTCGAGCTGGTCCTCGTGGCCCGCTTCGTGGCCGCGCTGCCGCACGGCGCCTACTTCGGCGCGGCCGGCCTGCTCGCCGCCGCCATCATGGGCCCGGGCAACCACGCGAAGGGCTTCGCGGTGGTCCTCGGCGGCCTCACCGCGGCCAACCTGGTCGGCGTGCCCGCCATCACCCGGCTCGGCCAGACGGCGAGCTGGCGCACGGCGTACATGGTGATCGCCCTCATGTTCGTGCTGACCCTCCTGGCCGTCCTCGCCACCGTCCCGGCCGTCGCCGCCGCGGTCGACGGCTCCCCGCGCGCCGAGCTCGCCGCCTTCCGCGCGCCGCAGGTCTGGCTCGTCGCGGCGGTCGCCGCCCTCGGCTTCGCCGGCTTCTTCGCCATCGACAGCTACATCGCCCCCGTCACCACACACGTCGCGGGCCTGTCCACCGGGACCGTCCCGTGGGTCCTCGTCGCCGTCGGCCTCGGCATGACCGTCGGCAACGCCGCCGGCGGCTACTTCTCCGACCGCGACCTGCGCCGCAGCATCCTCGGCGGCTTCGCCGTGTTCATCGCCGCGATGGTGGTCTTCGCGCTCGTCGCCCACTCCCCGGCCGGCCTGTTCGCCGGCGCCTTCCTGATCGGCGCCGCCGGCCTCTTCCTCGGCCCGGCCATGCAGGCCCGCCTGATCAGCGTCGCCCCGACCGCCCAGCTCATGGGCGCCGCGGTCAACCAGTCCGCGATGAACATCGCCAACAGCCTCGGCGCCGCCCTCGGCGGCCTGGTCATCGCCCGCGGCTGGGGCTACCTCGCCCCCGCCTGGGTCGGCGTGGCGCTCGGCGTGGTCGGCCTGGCCCTGGCGGCGGTCAGCTTCCTCGTCGAGGGCCGTACGCGCCCCGCCGCTCCCAAGGAGCCCGCCCTCACGGCACGGTGACCGCCCGCGGCGGGTGAGGGCTCGCTAGGGCGTGAGCTGCTCGGCGACGGCGGCGAGGAGGTCGGCGCCGGTGAAGGGTTTCTCGACGAGGTGGACGCCCGGGTCGAGGATGCCGTTGCTGGTGAGGACGGGCTGGGCGTAGCCGGACATGAAGAGGACGCGGGTGTCGGGGCGGGCCTGCTGGAGGCGTTCGGCGAGGACGCGGCCCAGCATGCCGGGCATGACCACGTCGCTGAGCAGCAGGTCGATCGGGCCCTCATGGGCGGCCGCGACCTCCAGCGCGTCGGCGCCGTCGGACGCGGCGAGGACCGTGTACCCGCCGCGGCCCAGGATGCGGGTCGTCACCTCGCGCAGCGCCTCCTCGTCCTCCGCGACGAGGACGGTCTGGCCCTGGCCGGCGGGGCGTTCCGCGCAGGGCACGTCGCCCGCGGGCAGGGGCTGGGCGTCGCTGGCCGGGAGCAGGACGGTGATCGTGGTGCCGAGGCCCGGTTCGGAGTACAGGCGGACGGTGCCGCCGGCCTGCACCACGATGCCGTAGACGGTGGCCAGCCCGAGGCCGGTGCCGGCGCCGCTGGGCTTGGTGGTGAAGAACGGCTCGAAGGCCTTGTCCTGCACGTCGCGGGGCATGCCGGTGCCGGTGTCGGAGACGCGCAGCCGCACGTACGTGCCGGGCATGAAGCCGTCGCGGGTCATGGAGTGCTCGTCGCCGACGGTGATGGTGCCGGTGTCGATGGTGAGCCGGCCACCCTCGGGCATCGCGTCGCGGGCGTTGACGGCGAGGTTGACCAGGACCTGTTCGAGCTGGCCGGGGTCGGCGACGACGGAGGGCAGCGGATCGGACAGTGCGGTGCTGAGCTCGATGTGCTCGCCGATGGAGCGGGCCAGCATCGGCTCGACCCCCGCGACGACGTGGTTGACGTCCAGCGGCACCGGGCGGACCACCTCGCGGCGGGCGAAGGCGAGCAGCTGGTGGGTGAGCTCGCTGCCGCGCTGCCCGGCCCGCAGGATCTGGCGGGCGTCCTCCTCGAACGGGGTGCCGGCGCCGTCCTCGACGATGAACTCGGCGTAGTTGAGGATGACCGCCAGGAGGTTGTTGAAGTCGTGCGCGACGCCGCCGGCGAGCTGGCCGAGGCTCTCCAGGCGCTGGGTGCGCTGCAGCCGCACCTCGTCCATCTGCCGGTCGGCCTCGGCGCGCAGCCGCTCCTGCTCGGCGCGGGCGAGGATCTGCTCGGTGACGTCGCGGATGCCGGCGATCGCGATGACGCCCTCGTCGGTGTGCAGGACGCTGCGGGTGATGTCGACCGGGACAAGGGTGCCGTCGCGGCGGCGGGCGGCCGGCCCGGTCCAGCCCTCGGCGTGCGCGCCGTCGGGCAGCAGCCGCGCGACGGGCATGTCGAGCAGGTCATAGCGGGGGTAGCCGAACAGCCGCTCCGCCTGCGTGTTGACCAGCGCGACCCGGGCCGACTCGTCGGCGCCGATGAGCGCGTCGGGCGCGGCGTCCAGGACGGCCTGCATCTGCGCCTCGGCGCGCTCCCGCTCGCTGATGTCGCGGGTGGTGGTGGTGATGCCGATGGTGCGCCCGTCGCCCGAGGTCAGCGGCGACACCAGCATCGACACGGTGAAGACGGTGCCGTCGGCGCGTTGGCGCAGCGTCCGGTACGGGTCGACGCGCCCCCCGGCGGCGACGATCGAGCGGATCTCGGCCTCGTCGACGCGGCGGGACGGCGGGATGATGAGGTCCTTCGACCGGCCCAGCATCTCCCCGGCCGTGTACCCGTAGAGCCGCTCGGCGCCCGGGTTCCACGACAGGACGATCCCCTCCAGGTCGGTGGAGACGATCGCGTCGTGGGACGACTGCACGATCGAGGCGAGCAGCGACCGGGCCCGGTCCACGCCCGTCACCCCGGTGAGATCGTGCAGGACGGCGAGGATGTGCCCGTCGACGACCGACAGCGTGACCTCCGCGGAGAAGAGGGTGCCGTCGTGCCGGACCGCCCGCAGCGGCTGGCCCTGCCGCCGGTCGGGGTGGGTGGCGCGCAGGTACGCGCGGACCCGCTCGATCATCGGCGGGTTCGCCGGCGGCACCAGCACGTTGACCGACTCGCCGACCAGGTGTTCGGTGCCGAACATCGTCCGCGCGGCCGCGTTGGCGAACGCGATCACGCCGTCGCCGTCGCTCACCACGATCGCGTCCGGCGCCACCTCGAGCAGGCCGCTCGCGAGCGCCTCCGTCCACCGCACCTGACCGCCCCCGCACGTCCGCCTCTTCACTCAGAGTAAAGTCCCAAATACTGACAGTTGCGAAGTTTCGGAAAGCGGTGGCCCGGCCGAGGCCTGGAGCGCAGCGGAAGGCGGCAGGCATGAGCGAGCTTCGCGAGCGAATCATGTCGCAGCTTTGGCTCAGGCTGACGCCTGGAGCGCAGCGGAAGGCGGCAGCGTGAGCGAGCTTCGCGAGCGAATCATGTCGCAGCTTTGGCTCAGGCTGACGCCTGGAGCGCAGCGGAAGGCGGCAGCGTGAGCGTCGACCCGAACCGGCCAAGCGCCGCCCGCATCTACGACTGCCTCCTCGGCGGCACGCACAACTTCGCCGTCGACCGGGAGGTCGCCGAGCGGGCGGTCGACCTGGTCCCGGACCTGCCGCAGGTCGCCCGCGACAACCGGGCGTTCCTGCACCGGGCGGTGCGGCTCGCCGCCGCCCGGGGCGTGCACCAGTTCGTCGACATCGGCTCCGGCATCCCGACCGAGGGCAACGTCCACCAGGCCGCCCGCGCCGCCGACCCCGGGGCCAGGGTCGTCTACGTCGACGTCGACCCGACCGCGGTGATCCACTCCCGGCTGATCCTCGGCGACGACCCGCTGACCGCGGTCCTGCAGGCCGACCTGCACCAGGCGGACCGGATCCTCGACGACCCGGCGGTGCGCGCGCTGGTCGACTTCGACCGGCCGGTCTGCCTATTGTTGGTCGCGATGCTGCACTTCATCCCGGACTCCGCGGACCTGCGCGCGGCGCTGCGCCGCTACCGGGACGCCGCCGCGCCGGGCAGCCTCCTCGTCGTCACGCACGGCACCGCGGGCTCACGCACCGAGCGGCTCGAGGCCCTCGCGGACCTGTACGTGCGGACCGGCACGCCGCTCGTCCTGCGTGACCACGACGCGGTCCTCGGCCTGTTCGACGGCTGGGACCTGCTCGAGCCCGGGCTCGTCAGCCTGCCCCAGTGGCGTCCCGACCCGGGCGACCCGCCGGTCGGCGACCCGGCCGCCTACGCGGGCCTCGCCGCGGTCGGTGTCCGCACGTGATCTCCGGGCCCGACCTCGACACGCACCGCACGGAGCTCACCGGGTACTGCTACCGCATGCTCGGCTCCGCGTTCGACGCCGAGGACGCCGTCCAGGAGACGATGCTGCGGGCGTGGCGGGCCGCGGACCGCTTCGACGAGCGCCGCGCGACCCTGCGGACCTGGCTCTACTCGATCGCCACCAACGTGTGCCTGGACGTGCTGCGCGCCGCGGGCCGCCGGGCCCTCGCCGTCGACCTGGCGCCCGCGGGCACGCCCGGCGGCGGCTTCGGGGCGCCGCTGCCGGAGACCGCGTTCGTCTCCCCCGTCCCGGACGCGCGTGTCCTGCCCGCCGACCCGGCGGACCTCGCCGTGCGGCGCGACACGATCCGGCTCGCGTTCGTGGCGGCGCTGCAGGTGCTCCCGCCGAAACAGCGGGCCGTGCTGATCCTCCGCGACGTCCTCGCCTGGTCGGCGGCGGAGGTCGCGGCACTGCTGGACGCGTCGGTGCCGTCGGTGAACAGCGCCCTGCAACGCGCCCGCGCCGCGCTGCCCTCCGTGCCGGTGCAACGGCAGCCGGACCTCGACCAGGATCTCCTGGACCGTTACGTGCACGCGTTCACCAACCACGACGTCGACACGCTCGTCTCGCTGCTGCACCGGGACGCGACGATGTCGATGCCGCCGTTCTCGTGGTGGCTGTCCGGGCGCGACGCGATCGAGGCCACGATGCGGGCCTCGGACGCGTGCCGTGGTGACGTGCTGGTCCAGGTGCGGTCCAACGGCGGGCCCGCGTTCGGTCAGTACCGCGACGGCAGGCCCTTTGCGCTGCTCCTGCTCACCGGCGGCCCGCTGATCACGTCGACGGTCGCCTACCTCGGCCGCGCGGACCTCTTCCCGCTGTTCGACCTGCCGCCGAGCCTCGTCCACGCGGGCTGAGCCGAGCGGACACGCGGGGAGCCGAGCGGACACGCGGGGAGCCGAGCGGACACGCGGGAGCCGAGCGGACACGCCCCTCGCGCCCGGCGGTCACGCGAGCTGCGACAGGGCCGCGTACGCGGTCTCGGCCTCCGCCCGCACCTCCTCGCGCACGGCGGCGGGGTCGGCGCCGGCGCGGATCCGGTCGCGGATCTGCGCGTGCAGCGCCCGGTCGACGCCGGCGAGCACGGCCGCCTTCCACCGCTTCCCGTCCGGCAGGGCGCCGGCCAGGGCCTCCTCGGCCCGCTCCGACAGCAGCCGCGCCCGGGCCTGCAGCGCCGGCGAGTCGTCGACGACCTGCCAGAACGCGCCGGCGTCCGGGGACAGGCCGAGGGTCGGCTCGCCGCGGTCCAGCTCCTCCAGGAACCGCCGGCGCACGGCCGCGACCGGCGACTCGTCCGGGGCACGGTCCCGGACCGACGCCGCCAGCCGCTGCACGATCTCGTCCTGACGGTCGAAGAAGAGGTCCTCCTTGGTCGGGAAGTAGTTGAACGCGGTGTTCACCGAGACCCTGGCCGCCTCGGCGACCTCCGCGACCGTCACCCGGTCGAACCCTCGCGCCAGGAACAGCCCGAGCGCCGCGTCCGCGATCGCCGTCCTGGTCGCCGCCTTCTTCTCCGCCCGCAACGCCACACCGCAAATCATAGCGTCACTTCAAATTTGGTGTGACACTAAGTTTCGTCGTACGGTGGCCGCATGCTGAACTTCGGGATCTATCCGGGCGGCCTCGGCGCCGACATGAACGGCGTGCCCACCCCGGGCCCGGCCGAGGACGCGGCGCGCATCGACGAGCGGCTCGGCGAGCTGCGCCCGCACCTGGTCCGCGGATACGTGCACTACAGCGACGCCCTCGGCGGCCACCAGGAGGCGCCGCCGCACCCCGAGCGGCACGCGCGCGACGGCCGGCGGCTCGACCTCGTCGCCTGCTTCCACGAGCCCGGCGACGACCTCTCCGGCTGGCTGGCATACCTGCGCGGGCTGGTCCGCACGCACGGCGACGTCCTCGCCACCCTCCAGGTCGGCGAGGAGGCCAACCACGCCGGCCCCGGCGGCGACGGCGGGTTCCCGCAGGTCATGCGGGCGATCGTGGAAGGCGTCCTGGCGGCCCGCGACGAGGTGGACCGGCTCGGCCTGGACGTGCTGGTCGGCTGCAACTCCACCCCGGTCTTCGACCCCGCGCAAGACTTCTGGACCGGGCTGGGCCGGCTCGGCGGCGGCGAGTTCCGCGACGCGCTCGGCTACGCCGGCCTGGACTTCTTTCCCGACGTGTTCCGTCCTGTACCGGTGGCCGCCTTCGGCGACGCCGTCGCGGCGGTGCTCAGCGGGTTCCGCGGGACGAGCCTCGCGGCGGCCGGCATCCCCGGCTCCGTGCCCATCCACGTGACCGAGCACGGCTGGGCGACGGGCCCCGGCCGGTCCTACGAGCGGCAGGCCGACGTCCTGGAGACCGTCGTGCGGACGATCGACGGGCTGTCCTCGTCCTTGAACATCACCACCTACGAGCACTTCTCGCTGCGCGACGCCGACTCGGCCAACGAGGACGTGATGTTCCAGTTCGGCCTGGTCCGCTCCGACTACACGCCGAAGCCCGCGTTCGAGCGGTTCCGTGCGCTGATCGCCGCGCGGTGAACAGCACGACGGCCCGCGCTGTGGCGAGCGCGGGCCGTCGGCGGCGAAAGGTCAGGGGGACTCGCCGAGCGTGACGGTGAGCTGCTGCTCGGCCCCGTCGCGCTTGATGGTCACCTTGAGCTGGTCACCGGCCTTCCCCGCCTGGACGGCGTTGATCAGGTCGGTCGCGTCGTTGATCTGCGTGGTGCCGGTCTTCGTCACCAGGTCGCCGGTCTTCATGCCGGCCTTGTCCGCCGGGCCCGCCGCGACGACCCCGCCGATCAGCGCGCCGCCGTCGCCGTCGCCGAGCTGCACGCCGAGGTACGGGTGGCTGACCTTCCCGCCCTTCGCCAGCTGGTCGGCGGCGGAGCGGGCCCGGTTCGCCGAGATCGCGAAGCCGACGCCGATGTTGCCGTTGCTGTTCTCCCCCGCGGTCAGGATCGCGGTGTTGATGCCCACGACCTCACCGGCGAGGTTGACCAGCGCGCCGCCGGAGTTGCCGGGGTTGATCGCCGCGTCGGTCTGGATCGCGTCGGCGATCGACTTCGCGCCCTGCTCGCCCGAGCTGATCGTGCGGTGCAGCGCGCTGACGATGCCGGCGGTCACCGACCCCTGCAGGCCGAGCGGGCTGCCGACGGCCAGGACCGTGTCGCCGACGCGGAGGGCGTCGCTGTCGCCGAACTTCGCCGCCGTCAGGTTGGACACGTTCTGCGCCTTGATGACCGCGATGTCGCCGGCGGGGTCGGTGCCGACGACGGTGGCGCTCGCCGTCTTGCCCGTGCTGAACGTGACGGTCAGCTTCGTCGCCCCGGCGACCACGTGGTTGTTGGTAATGATGGTGCCGTCGGTGCTCATGATGACGCCGGAGCCCTCGCCCTCGCCGGTCGTGATGTCCACGACGCTGGGCAGGACGGCTTCGGCGACCGCGCCGACCGAGCCGCGCTCCAGGTTGGGCGCGGCGTTGCGGGTGATGACGGTCGTCGGCCCGTCCCCGTCGCCCGCGAAGTTCGTGGCGACGAGCCCGCCGCCGAACGCCGAGACGACCGCGATGACGACGCCCGCGATGATGAGCCCGGCGACCCTGCCGCCGCGGACGGGCTGTGCCTGCCCGTATCCCGGCTGGCCGTATGGGGCGTGACCGGGGTGACCGTACGGGTTGCCGTTCCCCGGCTGGCCGCTGCCCGGCTGGCCGGAGATCGGGTAGCCCGAGACGGGGTAGCCGGAGACCGGCTGGCTGCTGTATCCGGGGTGCGTGCCGTGCCCGGGGCCGGCGGCCGCGGGGAACGCGCCGGTGCGCGACGCGTGCCAGGTCTGCGCGGCGGGCAGCGGCGTGGTGGTGTGCTGCGAGTGCCCCGGCAGCTGCGCCGTCGGCCCTCCACTCACCGGACCGCCACCGCCAAGAACGCCACCGCCCGGTGCCCCGAAACCCAGGACTCCGCCGGCCGGAGCGCCGGTCGGCTGGGCGCCGATGCCCGGTGCTCCGCTGCCCGGGACGCCGGTCGGCTGGGCGCCGATGCCCGGTGCTCCGCTGCCCGGGGCGCCGGTCGGCTGGGCGCCGGTCACCGAGGGCGGGAACGGGCCGGCCGGGATCTGTGCGGTCGACCCCGTGCGCTGCTCAGCGCCGGTCGGGCGGGCCCAGACCGGCGCCGGGCCGGCGGCGGGCGCGGCCCCGGCGGACGCCATGGACGCCGGGAGGTCGGAGGTGCCCGGGGAGCTGTCCGCGCCCGGCGGCTGGCCGGGGGTCGCGGGGCGTGCGGCGGTGGGCGGTGCGCTCCACTGGCGGTCCTCGTCACTCATGATGTCCACATTGCACACCGCACCTCCGCCCAAACTGGACTTCGGCTGGGAACTCGCCGTGAGCCTGTACGGTCGACCTCCATGACCGATTTCGTCGTTCAACCGGTCGGTTGGGTCGAGTCGCCCCTGCTGGACCGTGCGCAGGCGCCCAGGCAGGGCGACGAGGGCGCTCCCGACGCCTGGCTGCGCTTCACGGCGGCCGTCGAGCCGGCGCTGCGCGACCTCACGGCCGGCACCGACGTGTTCCTGCTCACCTGGCTCGACCGCGCCGACCGCACCGCCCTCACCGTCCATCCCCGCGGCGACACCGGCCGCCCGGCGACCGGCGTCTTCAGCACCCGCTCCCCCGACCGGCCCAACCCGGTCGGCCTGCACCGCGTCACGATCCTCGCCGTCGACGGCACCCGCGTGCACGTCAGCGGCCTGGAAGCCCTCGACGGCACCCCGATCGTCGACGTCAAACCGGTGCTCGGCCGGGTGGAGGAGCGTTGAGCCTCACCGCACGGTCACGGGCGCCGGTGCCTGGATCACGTCGCCGGGCCGGCGCCGCGGGCGGCGGGCGACGAACAGCAGCCCGAGGCCGGCGAAGAGCAGGGTCATGACGACCGAGGCGGCGGCCGGGGAGAACCACGCGTCGGCGTGGCCGGTGAAGCGCAGGTGCCCGTCGACGACCAGCGGGGTCACGATCGCGTTGGTCATGCTGTGCAGCACGACGCCGGGCCAGATCGAGCCGGTCCGCACCCGCAGCTCGCCGTAGACCAGGGCGGCCGCGGTCAGGCCGGCGAACATCAGCGCCAGGAACAGCGGCCAGGACAGCGACGTCACCAGGCGCATGTCGGCGTCCGACGTCCACACCAGATACAGCGGCAGGTGCCAGGCGGCCCAGACGACGCCGACGAGCAGGTGCGGCGTGGCCTTTCCGGGCAGGTCGAGCGCCATCGCCGTGCGGGTGCCGTACCCCCGGAAGATGAACTCCTCGATGGGATTCTTGACGACCTGCACGGCGAGGACCGTCAGAAACGCGGCGAGGAACGGCTCGCCGCCCGTCAGCGACAGCGTCACCCCGCCGGCGGCGAGCCCGGCACCGATCGTGATCGCGGCGAGCACCGGATAGAGGCCCGCCGCCGCGCCGAACCAGCGGGCCCGGTGCGGGAAGCGCAGCGTCAGCCCGAGCGGGCCCGCGCCGTCGCGGGAGGCGAAATACAGCGCCAGCGCGGTCGCCACCGGCCCGAGGATGAACAGCAGCATGCCGGGCGTGCCGCCGCTGTCGCTGAACGCGGCCTCGTTGGCGAGCGGGGTGCCGGCGGCGACGTCGGCGGCCACCCCGAGCCACCCGGCGCCGACGACGGCGATGCTGAAGAGGACGAAGTTGCGCCGGGCGCGGGTCATGGCTCTCCCTGGAGCGTGTCGAGGCATTCTTCCGCCCAGGCGGCGGCCGCCCGGGTGTGGTGGATCCCGGCGAGGACGGTCATGCGGATGTACGGCCAGTCGGGCGTGTCACCCTCCTCGGCGGCGAGGTGCGCCAGGAGCCGCTCGTATTCGGCGAGCTGCGCCTCGGCGGCGTCCTTGGCGCCCCGCAGCAGCTCCCGGCACCGCTCCCGGCCGAGGACCCGGCCGAAGAAGAGCCGCAGCAGCAGCCCGTTTCGCGGCGGGTTCTCCTGGACGGGCTCGTTGAGCAGCTCGATCAGCCTGACCGTCCCGGACGGGGTGATGACGAACACCGACGACCGGGCCCTGGCACCCTCCTGCCGCCGCACGTGGCCCTCGTCTTCGAGGGCCTGCAGCGTCGGGTAGATCTGCCCGAAGCTCTCGCTCCAGAAGTGTCCGAGGACGTCCCGGATCGCCTCCCGCAACGCATATGCCGTCATCGGCTCGACGGTGAGCGCCCCGAGGACCGCCACCTGCGTCTGACTGGATCTGCTCATGCACCCATCCTCATGTATCTGCCAGATATTTCTAACAGATATATGGCGCCGAAAACAAGCGGCACGCCTCCCGCTGGAGACGTGCCGCCGGCCGTGCCTGTGGGTTACGCGGTCCAGTCGGGCCGCAGCGGGTACGACGAGTCGCCCAGCCGGGTCGTCTTCGTGGCGAGGATCTGGTGCAGCTGGATCTGGTTGCGCTCGAAGGCGAAGCGGGAGCCCGCCATGTAGAGGCCCCAGACCCTGGCGGTGCCGACGCCGACCTCGTCGACGCAGGCGTCCCAGTGCTCCACCAGGTTCCGGTTCCACCCGGCGAGGGTGTAGCTGTAGTGCATCCGCAGGTTCTCTTCGTGCTGCACCTCGAACGCCATGTCGTGGACCGCGCTGACGAGCTTGCCGGGGCTGGCGAGCTCGCCGTCGGGGAAGACGTACCGGTCGATGAAGGCGCCGGTGCGGTGCGAGGTGCGGTTGTCCGCCCGGGTGATGCAGTGGTTGAGCAGGCGGCCGCCGGGCTTGAGCCGGTCGCGCAGGGTCTTGAAGTACCGGGGGTAGTTGCGCAGCCCGATGTGCTCGGTCAGGCCGATGGAGCTGATCGCGTCGAAGTGCTCCAGGGGCGCGTCGCGGTAGTCCAGGTGGCGGACCTCGGCGAGGTGGCCCAGGCCCTCGCGCTCGATCGCCGCCTGCGCCCACGCGGCCTGCTCGCGGGACAGCGTGACGCCGAGGGCCTTGACGCCGTACTCGCGGGCCGCGTGCCGGACCATGCCGCCCCAGCCGCAGCCGACGTCGAGCAGCCGCATGCCGGGCTTCAGGGCGAGCTTGCCGGCGACCAGGTCGTACTTGTTGGACTGGGCCTGCTCGAGGGTGTCGCTCGGCGAGCGGTACACCGCGCAGGTGTAGGTCATGGACGGGCCGAGGACCTTCTCGTAGAAGGCGTTGGAGACGTCGTAGTGGTGGTGGATGGCCTCGGCGTCGCGGCCGCGGCCGTGGCGCAGGCCGTTGAGCGTGCGCTTCCAGTTGGGCAGGTGCTCCTGCGGCGGGGGTGGCGGCGGGCGCAGCCGCTCCCAGCCGAGGCCGCGCACCAGCCGCAGCGCGTCGGCGGGTGACGGCATCCGCAGCTGCAGCCCGCCTTCGAGCGCCTTGAGCGCCTCGTACGGGTCGCCGGGGTGCACGCCGTGCAGCTCCAGGTCGCCCGTCACGTAGGCGCGCGCCATGCCGAGGTCGCCGGGGGCGGTCAGCAGGTAGGTCAGCCCGCGCTCGGAGGCGACGTGCAGGGTGATCGCCGCGGTGTCGGGCCCGACTGAGCTGCCGTCGTACGCGGTGATGCGCACGGCGGGCTCGCCGTCGGTGACGGCGCGGACGATGTCCGCGACGGTGGGCATCGGCGGACGCTGCCGCGGCGCCGAGAAACGCTTGTTGGTGATGGTCATCGTCGCCCCACTACCTTGTCGTAGAGGTCGGTCAGTCTGTGGCCGGGGTCGTAGCGGTCCTTCACGGCGCGGTACGCCTCGGCTCCGTAGAGCCGGTCGAAGGTCTCGCGGTCGTAGTACGCGTCGGAGTACAGCGACTTGTGGCCGCCGAGCTCGGACACCTTTTCCTCGATGGCCCGGTTGACGTCGCCGTCGGTGGCACCGGGCACGATCGGGACGGTGCCCCAGAATCCGACGTTCACGTAGGGCTCGCCCGCGTGCATCGGATAGAGGGGCCAGGTCGTGCCGGAGCGCAGCCGCAGCGGGCAGAGCCAGATCGGGGCCATCGGCACGTTGGACGTGAACCATTCCAGGAACTTGCCGGTGAGCGCGAGGGGAAGCTCGACGTCCTGGACGACCCGCTCGCGGTCGGGGTTGCCCCGCAGCCGGTCGATCCTGGCGGCGACGCCGTACCGGTTCTCCAGGCGCACGATGCGGTGGTAGACGTCGCTGCGGCGCAGCCGGGTCGGCCACAGCCGCCGTACGAGCGGCTGCTGCGCCCCGAACGCGGCCGAGCACCAGAACCAGTCGGTGTCCCACCGCCACAGGTAGTCGTAGGCGGTAAGGCGGTCCGTCGCCTTCGCGCGCAGCGACTGGTAGTAGATCGACTGGCCGGTGTAGTCGCTGGCCGGTCCGGTGCCGCCGGCGAACTCGCCGAGCACCAGGTAGGACTCCTCGGGCCGGAAGACGACGCCGTCCATGACGTCGACGTCCGTGCCGTCCCAGCGGCCGGTCCGCATCACCTCCGCGACGGCCTCGAGGAGGTCCTCGACGTCGTCGAAGCGGATGTTGCGGAGGGCGACCTGCGGGGTGATGGGCTGCAGCTCGATGCGCAGCCGGGTGGCGTACCCCAGGCTGCCCAGCGAGTTGGGGAACGCCGCGAACAACACCGCGTGCTCGTTGTCGGGGCGGGCGGTGACGATCTCGCCGGCACCGGTGAGGATGTCGAGCTCGATCACCGACTCGTGCGGCAGGCCGTGCCGCCAGGACGTGGCCTCGATGCCCAGTCCGGTGACGGCACCGCCGAGTGTGATGGTGCGCAGCTGCGGCACGACCAGCGGCATCAGTCCGTGCGGCAGGGTGGCGTCGACGAGATCTTCGTAGGTGCACATGCCCTGCACGTCGGCGGTGCGGGCGAGCGGGTCGATCTCGACGACGCCGTCGAGACCGCTGACGTCGAGTCCGGCGGGCCCTGCCGCCGATCTCGGGCGGAACAGGTTGGATGTCTTCTTGGCCAGGCGGACCGGGCTGCCGTCCGGCACCGCGGCGTACGAGGCGCGCAGTGTCGCCACGGCCCGCTCGTGCTCCGGCCACCCTTTCGGGTTGATCCGTCTCACTCGATCACCTCCTTTCCTGTGAAGGTCCCCGTGACCTTGCACATTCCAGGTGTTCAAGAGTTGAAACTTGCACATTAGGCAAGATCATCCAACGACAGGTGATCAACCTCACTGCACGCGTGGGTAACTTGACTCTGCGGGTTTTCTAGGGGCCACGCCAATACGACGGTCTATTTCTCCCGCCACACCAGGGGCAGGCCGGTCGCGGCGCCGACGAGGTGACCGCCGGCGCTGCCGGCGAGGAGGGTGTAGGGCTGCGGCCCGGTCAGCGGGGTCCAGCCCAGCGGCGCGCGGACCGGCGGCCGGGTGACGATCCGCCCGTCGCCGTCGACGCCGAACAGCAGCCCGCTCGCGCCCGTCACGGCCCGCACCCCGCCGGCCGGCCCGATCGCGGTCCACGTGGTGTCACCGGCGGCGAGCGCGGCGAGCGTGAGGCACCACAGGCAGCCGTCGCCGTCGACGGCGAAGAGGGTGCCGTCCGCGGCGGCGATGGCGTCGGTACGAGCGGGAGCGGCGCCGAACTCGACCCAGCCGGCGGCGTCGACGATCGGCTCCCGGTAGACGAGCCGCCCGGCCCGGGTGACGCCGTAGAGGCCGACGGCGAGCCCCGACACCGCCTCGCGGGGCGCGGCGAGGCAGACCGGCGGGTCGCCGGCGGCGCTGCCGGGGATGCGGCGCCAGGCGAGGTTCTGCCCCGACAGTTCACGGTGCACGAGGTCGCCGCCGGTGGTGAGGCCGAAGAGCCGGTGCTCGGCGGCGGCGAGCGCGACCAGGTCCGGCGCCGGCCCGATCACCTCCCAGCCGCCGGTGCCGGTCGTGGACAGCCGGTCGAGGACGTTGCGGGTGATGCGGTCGACGGCCGCCTGACCCAGGGCGCTGCCCCAGTTGACGGTCGCGGCGTTGAACACGGTCCCCGCGCCGAGCCGGAACACCCCCATGGTCGCGTGGCCGCCCTGCCCGAAGTGCCGCCAGTGCCGCAGGTCCGCGGTCGCCAGGATCACGAACGACGCCGGGGTGCCGTCCCGGCCGGTGATCCTCGGGACGCCGTCGACCTCCTCGAAGAGGGCGGCGTCGGTCTCGTACCCGACGGCGCCGAGCGCGAACCGGTCGCCGTCGGCGAGGCCGGTGCCGGCGAACACCCAGTGCCCGGCGAACCGGACCGTGTACTCGGCCTCGTTCATGACGTCCATGAAGTCGCCCCAGGCGCCGGCGCCGTGCCGGTAGCTGACGCCGGTCATCGTGTTCTCCGGCCGGTGCACCGGCGCGCTGGACCACTCCACGGTGACGCGGGCCGGGTCGGTCACGGCGAGGGGGTCGCGGACCGCGTCGCGGTAGCAGGTCATGCTCCGCCCGCCGTCGCCGAAGCGGGCCTGCCAGAAGGCGGTGTTCCCGGCGAAGTAGGCGACGTTGCCGCCGGCGAGCGTGAACGCCTCGACGGCGTCGCGCATCTCCTTCGACCAGTACTCGTCGTGGCCGTTGACGACGAACAGCCGGTAGCCGCGCAGCAGGGCGCCGCCGAGCCGGTGCAGGTCGAGGTTGGAGCAGTAGTCCACGGCGTACCCGGCGGGGCGCAGCCAGCGCAGCAGCCCGTCCTCCCAGCGTTCCGGCGGTGGGCCGCCGCCGGGCCGGTCGAAGGTGACGGTCGTGGCGCGGGTCGCCTCCTCGGCGAAGTACAGCCCCTCCCCCGGCTCGCCCGAGCGGTTGTACGCCTGCCACGTCGCGAACGGCACCGACACCAGGATCCGCCGCCGTTGCGCGGCCGGGCGGACCACGAACCACACCTCGTCGGTGCCCCCGGGGGCGGTGAACACGGCCCGGCACAGCGTGCTGCGCCAGCCGTCCGGCACCGTCAGGGTCCACTGTGGACCCTCGGCGGTCGCGGTCAGCAGCAGCTCGTCGTCGGTGGCGTCGAGCACGTCGACGCGCACCGGGCCGGCGGCGGCCAGGACGGTGAAGCGCAGGGTCCCGCCGGGCGGGCACGAGGTGGCGTCCGCGTAGGCGCGCACGTCACGCCGCGACCGCGGCCTCTGCAGCGGCCCGCAGCAGCAGCTCCTCGATGCCGCGCAGGTGCGCCTCGACGGCGGCGGCGGGCAGGACCGCCGTGTCGGCGAACAACGTCAGGTCGAGGCTGCCGGGGACCGCGTTGACGTGCAGGAAGTAGCGGGCGCCGTAGTGCTCGACCCGCTCCCAGCGCAGGGTCGTCGCCGGGCGCAGCGCCTCGATCGCCGCCGGCGTCACCGTCGCGCCGGCGGCGACCGGGGTCTGCGCGTCGAAGCGGCGGTCGTTGAACGACACCGACAGGTCGACCTCGCCGCCGCGCGCCGCGCCGATCCCGGCGAGGAGGTCGTCCAGCGCCGCCGGGTCGTACTGGGCGTGCAGGTACGCCTGCAGCGACGCCCGCATCGTCCGGCCGATCACCGGCAGGAGGTCGTCGGGTGCTTCGGGAGGGCCGACGTCGATGACGCACAGACCGTCCTGCGACGCCGGTCCGACCGCGCCGGCGAGCCCGGGGCGGAAGCGGTTGCTGACGATCACCTGCACCACCGTCTCGCGGGCGCCGGTCTGCCGGGCGAGCTGCACCGCCGCGGCGGCGAGGATGACGGCCGACGTGCTGACCTGCTCCCGCCCGGCGAGCAGCGTGACGGCGAGGTCGCCGGCGGGCGAGCCGAGCGTGGCGGCCCAGAACGGCGGCTCGCCCTCCGGGCGGGGCGCCTCGGCGGGGAAGCGCCGCAGCGGCACGGCTTCCAGGTGCCTGGACCAGTAGCGCAGCGCCTTCTCGCTCTGCCGGCGGCCCGCGCCGGACCGCTGGTGCAGGGCCTGGTCGTAGGGCTGCCGGTCCTCGGAGTCGGCGAGGGGTTCGCCGCGCAGGCCCAGCACGACGTCGCGGACCAGCGCGGTGAGCCCGCCGCGGTCGGTGACGAGGTGGCAGATGCCGAACACGGCGTGGGTGACGACGTCGCCGACCCGCACCGCGCCGGCCCGGAACGGCCAGTCGTTCGGGTAGTCGTACGCCGGGGCGGTCAGCCGCTCCTGCAGCGCCCTGGCCTCGGCGGCCGCGGTGTCCGCGGTGGCGTCCACGACGTGGACCTCGATCGTGCCGGCGGCCGCGACGTCCTGCAGCGGCGTGCCGTCCCCGTCCTCGCGGACCCTGGTGCGCAGCGACTCGTGCCGCTCGACGACCGTGCGGACGGTGGCGGTGATCCGCGACAGCGGCGTGCCGGTGGAGATGCCCTCGCCCTCCAGGTCGGTCACCCAGCTCATGTTGAGCGCCGCGTCGTCGGGGACCATCCGCTGGATGGCCCGCCAGATCGCGACCTGTCCCCAGCTCAGCCCGCAGACCCCGCCCCGGCTGCCGCTGAACTCGACCAGCGCCCGCTCCGTCATCGTTGGAATTCAAGCTTCAGGATTCAACGACTGTCAATATATGGCCATCCCGACTATGGGGCGCGCAGCCCGTCGAAGAGGAGGCGGAGGGTCCGGTCGCGCAGCCCGTCGTCCCACTGGTGCCGCTCCGCGCCCAGGCACGCCGAGCTGAGCAGGGCGAGCACCTCGGGCATCGCGAGGTCGGCGCGGATCGCGCCGGCCGCCTGCGCCCGTCCCAGCAGCGCCTCGATGGCGGCGCGCATGTCGCCGCCGATGCCGCCGAGCCCCTCCTTCGGATCGAGGCCGGCACCGGCGACCGCGTCGGCGATGGCCTTCTTGCGGGCGGACTCGGCGACGATGCGGGTGAAGAACGCGAAGAACGCCGCCGCCGGGTCCGCCGCGGTGCGCAGCGGATCAGAGAACTCCACCAGGCGGCGCATCCGCTCCACGACGATCGCCTGCAGCAGCGCCTCCCGGGTCGGGAAGTGCCGGTAGATGGTGCCGAGGCCGACCCCCGCCCGCTCGGCGACGGCGCGCATCGAGACCGCGAGGCCGTCGCGGGCCAGGACCTCCTCGGCCGCCTCCAGGACCCGCCCCCTGTTGCGTTCGGCGTCGGCCCGCACGCTTCACCACCTGTCGTTGACAACCGGAACAGCTGTTCCGTATGGTCGCATGCGGAACATTCGTTCCGGATCATACGGGGAGCCGGCATGGACCACGTCAACCTGGGCGCGTCGGGGCTGCGGGTGTCCGCCGCCGCCCTCGGCACGATGAACTTCGGCACCACCGGCGGCGTCCGCGGCTGCGACGAGCCGGCCGCCGCCCGGATCGTCGGCGCGTTCCTCGACGCCGGCCACAACCTGATCGACACCGCCGACGCCTATGCGGGCGGCGAGTCGGAGCGCATCGTCGGCCGGGCGATCCGCGGCCGCCGCGACGAGGTCGTGCTCGCCACGAAGGCCGGCATGCCGCAGGGTCCGGGCCCCAACGACCGCGGCCTGTCCCGGGCGCACCTGACCCGCGCCCTGGAGGCGAGCCTGCGCCGCCTCGGCACCGACCACGTCGACCTCTACCAGTGCCACCAGTGGGACGCCCGCACCCCGGTCGAGGAGACCCTGGCGACCCTCGACGGGTTCGTCCGCGCCGGGAAGGCGCGCTACGTCGGCTGTTCCAACGTCACCGCCGCGCAGCTCGTCGACGCGCACTGGACCGCCGCCCGGCTGCGCGCCACGCCGTTCGTCAGCGTGCAGCCGGAGCTGTCGCTCATCGCCCGGTCCGCGCTCGCCGAGCTGCTGCCCACCGCCGCACGCCTGGGCGTCGGCGCGATCGTGTGGTCGCCGCTGGGCGGCGGCGTCCTCGCCGGCCGTTACCGGGGCGGGACCGTCGAGGACGGCTCGCGGGTCGCCCGGCTGCGGGCGATGGGCACGGACGCGGCACGCGGCTGGGCGGCGTCGATGCTGCAGCCGCGGCACGACTGGCAGGCCGGCCTCGCCGCCGACGTCGCCGCCGGGCTGGGGGCCACCCCGGTCGCCGTCGCGATCGCCTGGGCCAGGCGGCAGGCCGGGGTCACGTCGGTCATCATCGGCCCGCGCACGGCCGGCCAGCTCGCCGACAACCTCGCCGGCTTCGACCTGGACCTGCCGCCCTCGGCACTGGCCCGGCTCGACGACCCCGCGGACCCGGCCGACCTGGTGCGCCGGTATTTCGCCATGTGGCGCACCGGCGACACGTCCACAGTGGACTCGCTGCTGGCGCCGGACTGGACCGACCACGGGCATCCGTCGGTGCGCGGGCCGCACGCCGTGGCGGCGGCCGTCGCCGCCCGCCCGGGCGGCCTCGACGTGCGGCTCGACAGCGTCCTCACCGACGGCGCCACGGTCACCGCCACCGGCTCGGTCGGGGACACCGCGCTCGTCTGGGTCTTCCGCACCGGCGGCGGCCGGCTGGCCTCGCTGCGGACGCACCGGGGCGGCTAGTTCGGGCAACCGGTTCGGACAGCCGGCGCGGGCGTCTAGTTCAATGGGCCGGTGAGCAGAGACTGGGTCGAATGGCACGAGGGCTACGACTCGCCCGGGTCCCCGTTGGCACACCGCCTCGAGGTCGTGCGGCAGAACCTGCGCCGCGCGCTGAGCGCCGCGCCCAGCGCGCCGGACGGCACGCGCCGGATCGTCAGCATCTGCGCCGGCGACGGACGGGACGTGCTGCCCGTCGTCGCCGAGCACGACCGGCGGGTGCGGGCGCTGCTCGTCGAGCTCGACCCCGAGCTCGCCCGCCGGGCCCGGGAGACCGCCGACGACCTCGACCTGCCCGCGGTGGAGGTCAGGACCGCCGACGCGGGCGACGCCGCCACGTATCTCGGCGTGCGTCCGGCGCACATCCTGCTGGCGTGCGGTGTCTTCGGCAACATCAGTCCCGATGACGCACGGCGTACCGTCGCGGCGCTGCCCGCCCTGATCGTCGCCGGCGGCATCGTCATCTGGACCCGCGCCGGCGACGCGAGCCTGCAGGTGCGGTCGTTGTTCGCCGAGCACGGGTTCAACGAGCTGTCCTTCACCGTCCCCGCCGACGCGCAGTTCCGGGTCGGCATGCACCGCCTCGCCGGCCCGGTCCGCCCCGACCCGCTCACCGGGCGGCTGTTCAGCTTCCGGCCTTTCACCTGACCCGGGTGTGCGCGCGTGGCCGTGCGGCGCGCGACGGTGGGCGCATGACGGTGAAGGATCTGGCCACCCTCACGCCGAGCGGCTACCCGGCGGTGTCCCTGCTGATGCCGACCCACCGCACGCCGCCCGCCAACCAGCAGGACCCGATCCGGCTGCGGAACCTCCTCACGGAGACCCGCCGCCGTCTCGAGGCCGACGAGTCGATCCCCGCCGACGTCGCCGCGGCCGTGTACGACGAGATGGCCGAGGCCGCCGCGCACGTCGACCTGCGGCAGGTCGGCGAGGGACTCGCGCTGTTCGCCTCGCCGGGCCAGGTGCACGTCCGCCTCCTCGAGACCCCCGTCGCCGAGCGGGTCGTCGTCGCCGACACCTACGAGATCCGCGACGTCGTCGCCGACGCGGCCCGGCACCACCGGTACTGGGCGCTGGTCCTGTCCGAGCAGCCGACCCGGCTGTGGAGCGGCGACGGCGACCATCTCGTCGAGGTGACGGCGCACGGATTCCCGTTCACGCACGAGGGGCCCGGCGGCGCGCTCGGCCTCCCCCGCGACTACGGCCAGAACCCCAGCGCCCACCGCGACGAACGGCACCGCCAGTTCTTCCGCGACATCTCCACCGCCCTCGCCCGGGTCGACGCCCTCGACACGCGGCCCGTGTTCGTCCTCGGCGTCGAGCGGTACCTGGCCTTCTTCGCCGAGGAGTGGAGCGGCCAGATCGCCGGCACCGTCCCCGGCAACTACGACCATTCCGGTCCGCACGACCTGCACAAGGTGCTCGCCTCGCACCTCGCGGCGCACCACGCCTTCGAGCAGATCGCCGCCCTGGAGCACCTCGACGTGGCGCGCGGCGCGCACCGTTTCGCCGCGGGCCTGCCCGAGGTGTGGCAGCTCGCCCGGCAGGGGCGCGGCGCGCACCTGCTCGTCGAGGAGAGCTTCCACACGCCGGCCTGGATCCACGACGACCACCTGCACCCGGCCGAGCAGCAGCCGACCCGCGGCCCCGCCGGCACCCTCGTCGACGACGCCGTCGACGACGTGGTCGAGCTCGTCGCCCGGCAGAGCGGCGAGGTGACCTTCGTCGGCGACGGCAGCCTCGCCACCGACGGCCGGATCGCGCTGATCCTGCGGTACTGAGCCCGGCGGACCCGTCAGAGGCGCAGCTGGGCGACGAAGGCGGTGGCGGACTCCAGGTCGGCCCGGCAGTCGGTGAAGTGGCCGATGAACGCGAGCTGGAAGCAGGCGCCCAGGAGCAGCCCGGCGACCGCCGCCGGGTCGGCGTCCCCGGCGATCCGGCCGAGGCGCTGCTCGGCGCGCAGGTAGTCGGCGAGGCCCTCGTTGGCGCGGTGCGGGCCGAGGTTCTGGGCGCGGAGCTGGTCGCGGTGGGCGTTGAGGATCGCCGGGTCGGAGAAGATCGAGCCGAACATCGGGAAGCCGTCCCGGTAGAACCCGATGGCGACGGTGGCGAGCTCGGTCAGCGTCCCGCGGACGGTGCCCGTGCCGGCCCGCTCGGGCAGGGTCAGCAGCATCGGGATGAACTGCTGGCCCCGCTCGTGCAGCACCGCCACCATCAGGTCGATCTTGTCGCGGAAGTGCTTGTACAGCGTCGCCTCGGAGTAGCCGGCGGCGCGGGCGATCTCCTTCGTCGTGGAGTTGGCCAGGCCCCGGGTCCGCAGCACCGATGCGGCCGCGTCCAGGATCACGTCACGCGTCCCCAAGGCCCGCTCCCCCTTGACAAGTCAGTGAACACTCACCCACGATTCTAGTGGTTAGTGAGTGCTCACTTACCACGAGGGGGATCGCATGAAACTCACCGTCTTCGGGGCGTCGGGCGGGATCGGCCGCCAGCTCATCGAGCAGGGACTGCGGCTCGGGCACGAGATGACCGCCGTCACCCGCCGCGACCTCGACCTGCCGGGCGCGACCGTGGTCGTCGCGGGGCTGGGCGACGCCGCGGCCCTGGAAGCGGCCGTCGCGGGCCGGGACGCGGTGCTGTCCGCCCTCGGCCACCGCAAGGGCGGCCCCACCACCGTCCAGGCGGACGGCGCCCGGGCCGCCGTCACCGCCATGCGGGCGACCGGCGTCCGCCGCATCGTCTCGGTCGACGCCGCCGGCCGCGTCTCGGACTCCGGCGACGGCCTGCTCATGCGCGCGGTGGCGAAGCCCATCGTGCGGCGGATCCTCAAGGCCAACTTCGACGACCTCGCCGAGGCGGAGCGGGTCCTGCGCGCCAGCGGCCTCGACTGGACCCTGATCAGCCCGCCCCGGCTCACCGACCAGGGGCACCGGCCGTACCGGACCGTGCTCGACCGCGGCATCCGCGGCGGCCGTACCCTGTCGCGCGCCGACGTGGCCGACGCCATGCTGAGGTCCGTCACGGACCAGGCCCACATCCACCACCGCGTCTCCGTCGCCTACTGACCCGCACCGGCCCCTGGGACACGGCGGACGGCCGGGCGGCGCACGGCCGCGGCCCGGGTCCGGCGCGCACCGGATCCGGGCCGGACACCTGCGGCCGCCAAAGAAGGCAAGACGGCCGCAGACGTCACCGCATGCCCGGGAAGTCCCTCGTCGACCCGGGCACGGAGGTTGTGCCTCCCGCATCCGGCGAGCACCGGATCCGGGCAGGACACCCGCGACCGCCCCAAGGAGGCAAGGCAACCGCAGGTGTCACCACATGCCCGGGCAGTCCCTCGTCAAACCCGGGCACGCGCGATCGCGATCAGCTCACCCCGAGGCTGCCGAAGTCGACCATGCCGTAGTACTGGCTGATGTACACGTTGGTGAGGCGGGGGTTGCGGTAGTTGAGCGCCTTGTCGTACGTGAACGGCACCATGACGGCCTCGTCCATGACGATCTTGTTGATCTGGTTCCAGATCTCGGCGGACTTCTTCTGGTCGGGCTCGGCCTTGGCCTGGTCGATGAGCTTGTTGACCTCGGCGTTGTCGATCTCGGAGAAGTTGTTGTTGCCGCTGGGCAGGATCAGGCGACCGTCGACGAGGACGGCCAGGAAGCCCGACGCCGTCGGGAAGTCCGCACCCCAGCCGGCCATCATGAGGCCGTACTGCTTCGAGTGGGTGTTCGACGGCGCGCCGATGGTGGAGCGGAAGTACAGCGAGGCGTCGGTCGGGTCGAGGCGGGCGTTGATGCCGACGTTCTTCAGCGCGGCCTGCAGCGCCTCGGCCGTCTTCGGCTCCTTGCCGGCGTTACGGGTCGCGATGACCGTCTCGAAGCCGTTGGGCTTGCCGCACGCGGCGAGCTCCTCCTTGGCCTTGTCGACCTGCGGCTTGCCCGACTTCGTGTTGAACGGGTCGAGGTTCGGGTCGTGGCCGGCGATGTTCGGCGGCAGCATGTTGGTGGCGATGTCGCCGCCGGCCTCGGGGCCGCCGCGGGCGGTCTGCATGGCGATCTTGTCGGTGGCGTACTGCACGGCCTTGCGGCAGTGGATGTTGTCGAAGGGGGCGACCTTCGTGTTGATGGCGAAGTAGCGGATGAAGCCGGTGGTCGGGGCGTCCGCGTACTTCTTCACGTCGGGGTTGAGCAGGATCTTCGGCTGCGAGCCCTGCTGCACACCGGTCTGCGCGAGGTCGAGGTCGACGTCACCGGCGATGAGCTGGTTGTCGATCTCCTCGTTGGCGGTGCCGAAGGTGACCTCGATGCGGTCCGGCAGCGCCTTGCGGATCGAGTCGGTCTTCTGGTCCCACTGGTCGTTGCGGACGAGCACGGCCTTCTTGCCCTGGTCGTACGACTCGAACTTGTACGGGCCCGAGGACACCGGACGGTTCGCGTACTGCTCACCGTTGTCCTTCGCCTTCGGCACGGGGCCGGCGCCCGGCATCGCGAGCAGGTAGGGGAAGTCGCTCAGCGGCTCCTTGAGCGTGAACACGATGGTCTGGTCGTCGGGGGTCTGCACCGACTTGAGGCCCAGCTTGTCGGGGTCGGTGTCCTTGTACGGGCCGGGGTACTTCTGCCCCTGGTCGAGCACGTCGATGAGGTAGCTCGGCCCGCCGGACAGCACGTCGGAGGCGAAGACCCGCTCCACGCCGTACTTGACGTCCTTCGACGTGATCGGGGTGCCGTCCTCGAACTTCAGCCCGTTGCGCAGGGTGAACGTGTACTTCTTGCCGCCGTCCTCGACCTTCGGCAGGTCCGTGGCCAGGTCGGGGGCGAGGACGAGGCCGTCGTCACCGGGCTTGGCCTGGTTGGTCAGCAGGGTCCGGACGTAGTACCCCTTCATGAAGTTCCAGATGTTCGCGTAGTAGGCGCGCACCGGGTCGTACGAGTCGGGGTTGTCGTGGTTGGTGAGCCGGAGCGTGCCGCCCTTCTTCTCCGACGGGTTGACCACCCCGGTGAGCGCGGCGTTGAAGCCCGAGACACCTTTCTGACCTGCGTCCTTGCTGGTATTGTCGCTGGACGAACCGCCTCCGCAGGCGGACAGCACGAGCGACGCGGTGACCGCTCCGGCCACCAGCGCACCTGTTCTGATATTCACGTGTGTTGAACCTTCCGGATGCCACGACTGTGCGGTCGTGGAGGGTGTTTCGGCACACGGGCAGCACGCATCGCCAGGCGTCCACGATCGACCCTCTACTGTGGACGGGCGCGGGCATGCACCGCGCCCACCATGTGGGTCGTCGAGTCGTCTGTGCTGGGGCTACGAAGCTGCTCGCGTGACGGCGATGTGCGTCGCCGTTCATTGAGCAAAGACCTCGGGCTCCGCGATGCGGTTGCTGAGGTTCAGGTCACGCTTTGGTCAAGCGGTGCCGGTGTCGCTCATTCGAGGAGCGCGATGTTCGCGGACTCCTCCGGGTCGGGGTCCTCGACGGCGAGAAACGCGGCGAGGACCTCGACCGCGACATCCGGCGCGAGGCGCTTGAGGCTCATCGCCAGGACGTTGGCGTCGTTCCAGAGCCGGGCGCCGCGGGCGATCCACGGATCCCAGGCGAGGGCCGCGCGCACGCCGGGCACCTTGTTGGCGGCGATCGCCGTGCCGGTGCCGGTCCAGCACATGACGACGCCGAGGTCGGCGCGGCCCTCGACGACGGCGCGGCCGACGGCGGTGCCGAGGTCCGGCCACGGCGCGCCGGGCACGGCGACGTCCAGCACCTCATGATGCACGGTGAGGTGCTGGACGACGGCCGCGGTGGTCTCGTTGGAGTCGTCGGCGGCGAACGCGATACGCACGCCCCAAAACTAGCTCGTCAGTCGTCCCAGTCGCCGCCGGACGACGAGGTGGCCGCAAGCGAGGACATCATCGACTTCGCCATGCCGAGGAAGTCGGTGCGGACCTTGTCGGGGGTGAGCGCCGCGCCTTCCGGTGCGGTGAGGTTCAGGCTGAGATAGAGGTTGCCGTCGTACAGGTCGAGCTCGTAGAGCAGGCCGCCGGCGGTGGTGTACATGGCGAACGCCTTGGTGCCGAGGTCGGCCACGTCCACGACGGTCGCGCCGGCCGCCACGCTGGCGTCGGCCGCCTTCTTCACCGTGTCGTAGTGGGTGCGCACGTCCGACGCCGAGGAGGGCACGTCGATCATGACGGTCAGCGTGCCGGTGGTCTCGAACGTGACGACGCAGCCCGGGTACGTGCGGCCGAACGCGTTCTTGCTCGTGGGTTGCTGGGCCTTGACGGTGCCGAGCGAGGCGAAGCCCTGCGCGCCGGTGACCGTGGCGCAGGCGTCGGACGGCTTGGCGTAGGAGTTGGTGTCGGCAAAGAAGTACAGAGCCACGCCGCCGCCGCAACAGAGCAGCAGCAGCGCGCCCGCGATGATTCCGAGGATGAGGAAGACTTTCTTCACGCGGTGATGCTGGTGTACGGCTCAACGAAGATCAGTCGCGTAGTGGCCAATGTCGTCAACCCGCCTCGGTGCCGAGCGCAGCCGCTGGGTGAGGGCGACGCACGCCAGTACCATCGCCGCCGCCGCGACGGCGCCCGCCGGCACGTGCTCGTGCAGCAGCAGCGCGGACCACGCCATGGTGAGCACCGGCTGTGAGAGCTGCAGCTGGCCGATCTTCGCGACCCCGCCGCGAGCGAGCCCCGAGTACCAGGCGAAGAACCCCAGGAACATGGAGATGACGGTGACGTAGGCGAACCCGGTCCAGGCGCCCGCCGACGCGTGCGGCGGCCGCAGCGCGACGGAGACCACGGTCACGGCGGTGGTGACGGGCAGCGACAGGACCAGGGCCCAGCAGATGGTGCGGGCACCGCCGAGGTCGCGCGCGAGGGCCCCGCCCTCCGCGTAGCCGAGGCCGCACAGCGCGACGGCGGCGAGCAGGAACAGGTCGGCGAGGCCGACGGAGCCGCGGACGGCGCCGCTGGCCACCAGGAACACCAGCACCGCGACGAGCCCGGCGCCACCGGCGAGCCAGAACGCCGGGGAGGGCCGCTCACCGCTGCGCAGGACGGCGAACCCGGCGGTGATGGCGGGCAGCAGCGCGATGACGACCGCACCGTGCGAGGCGGTGCTGGTCACCAGGGCGAGGGACGTGAAGAGCGGGAAGCCGACGACGACGCCGAGCGCCACGACCGCGAGCCGCCGCCACTGCTGCGGCGTGGGGCGCGGCGCGCGGGTGACCGCGAGATATCCGAGCGCGAGCAGCCCGGCGCCGACGGCCCGGCCGAACGCGACGAACCACGGGTCGAGATCGGCCACCGCGACCCGGGTGGCCGGCAGCGACATGCTGAAGGACAGGACGCCGAGCAGTCCCAGCAGGATCCCTGTTACCGCCCTGGCGGGAGTAACGCTATTCTCGTCTCTCATGAATGACGATAACGCAGCCGCTCGCGTTATCCAAGATCTCCGGGCGCTGGCGACCGCGGCGGCACCGGGGACGCGGCTGCCGACCGTGCGCGAGCTCAGCGCCCGCCATCAGGCGTCGCCGGTGACGGTGACCCGGGCGATCCGCGCGCTGACCGCCGAGGGCGTGCTCGACGCGCAGCCCGGGCGGGGCACGTTCGTCATGCGCAGGCCCCGCGACACCGCGGCGCCCGACCTGAGCTGGCAGTCGATCGCGCTGGGCGCCCGGCCGCCCGGCGAGGACGCGATGCAGGCGCTCCTGGCCGTCCCGCGGCCCGGCATGATCCCGCTGTCCAGCGGCTATCTCGACGCCGACCTGCAGCCCACGGCGGCGCTCGGCGCGGCCCTGGCGCGGGCGGCCCGGCACCCGGCGTCGTGGCAGCGCGGACCGGTCGAGGGGCGCGAGGACCTGCGCGCCTGGTTCGCCCGCACGTCCGGCGGCGGGCTGCGGGCCGAGGACATGTGCATCTGCCCCGGCGGGCAGTCGGCGCTGTCGACCGCGTTCCGGGCGCTGTGCGCGGCCGGCGACACGATCCTCGTGGAGGCGCCGACCTATCTCGGCGCGCTCGCCGCCGCGCGGGCCGCGGGGCTGCGCGTGGTGCCCGTGCCCGCCGACGGCGAAGGGGTGCGGCCGGACCTGCTGGCGGCGGCGTTCCAGCGCACCGGCGCCCGGCTGTTCTACTGCCAGCCGCTGTATGCCAACCCGCACGGCGCGACGCTGTCCGCGGCCCGCCGGCCCGAGGTGATGGCGGCGGTGCGGGCCGCGGGCGCGTTCCTGCTGGAGGACGACTACGCGCGGGACCTGGCGATCGACGACGGCCCGCCGCGGCCGCTCGTCGCCGACGACCCGCACGGGCACGTGGTGTATCTGCGGTCGCTGACCAAGTCGGCCGCGCCCGGGCTGCGGGTCGCGGCGATCGGCGCGCGCGGGGCGGCCGGCGCCCGGCTGCGGGCGGCCCGGGTCCTCGACGACTTCTTCGTCGCGGGGCCGTTGCAGCAGGCGGCGCTCGACCTGGTGACGTCGCCGGCGTGGCCACGGCACCTCAAGGCGTTGTCCGCCCAGCTGCGGGTCCGTCGTGCGGTGCTCCTCGAGGAGCTGGCGGTGCGGGCACCGACGCTGCGGACGGAAACCGTGCCGGCCGGTGGGCTGCACGTCTGGGCCCGGCTCCCGCAGGGCGCGGACGACGTCGAGGTCACCAACGCGGCCGCGGCGCGGCAGGTGGTGGTGTTTCCCGGACGGCCGTGGTTCGCGGCCGAGCCGGACGGGGCGTATCTGCGGCTGACCTTCGCCGCCGCCGCGCCGGACCAGCTGCGCGAAGGCGTCCGCAGACTCGCGGCGGCGATGTGAAACGGGGCCGCTCTGGCAAGAGCGGCCCCGTTCGCTGAGCGGGTGTTACGGGTTGACGGTGATGACGAGCAGGGTCGGGTTCAGGTTCCTGATGTTGATGTAGTTGTTCGTCATCGTCAGGTTGTTGAACGTGACCTGGCCCCGGGCGGGACCCTGGCCGGCTTCCGGCAGCTCGTTCGCCCAGATCGCGTAGCCGGACTTCGCGTCGAACGCGTCACCGGAGCGCTGGGCGCCGGAGATCGTGATGTTCGTGAAGATGGTGTCCGTGATCGGGTTCTGCGGCGAGCTTCCGACATAGTTCGTCTGGAACATGATGCCGGAGTAGGTCGGGTCGATGATGTCCACGTCGTTGACCCGGATGCCCTGGAACACCTTGGATGCGGAGAACACCCAGATGGCTCCGAAGACCTGACTGCCCCAGAAGTGGCCGCCGGCGCGGACGATGGAGATGTTCGAGAACTGGGTGGGCGGGCTCGCACCGAAACCGTTCATCGGGTAGCCGAAGTCGAGCGAGCTGATGGTGATGCCGCTGTAGACCAGGGTGTCCGCGATGTAGATGTTCCGGAACGTGTTCGCGTACCCGCCGTAGACCGCGAGCCCGGCGGCACGCCAGGTCAGGGTCGTGGACAGGTTCTCGTAGATGTTGTCCTTCTCGTCGGAGCCACCGGCGTCGATCGCCGAGAACAACGCGAACGCGTCGTCACCGGTCGAGCGGGCGTCGTTGTTGGTGACCAGGTTGTTGGTGCTGCCGTTGGTCATGTTGATGCCGTCGGCGAAGGTGTCCCGGATCCGCGAGTTCTTGATCGTCACGAAGTCCGTGTTGGCGCCCCAGTACATGCAGACCATGTGCTCGGTCCAGATGTTGTCGATCGTCATGTTGGCCACGTTGGACCAGTCGAAGACCTTGCCGGGACCGTCGTTGCGGATGATGTAGTTACCGAAGTAGGCGAAGCCGGAGAACGTCGAACCGTTGGCGGTCGAGTCGGCCCGGAAGCCCACGTCGGTGTTGTCCTGCGTGGACGGTGCGTAGAACCGGGTGAACCACGGGCCGGCGCCGATGACCTTGATCGCCTTGCCGTAGACCTGGAACTTGCTGGCCGTCTGGTAGTCGCCGGGCGGCAGGTAGACACCGAGGGCGGTGGTGCTCTGCCGGGCCTGGCTCAGGGCGTTGTCGACGTCCTGGTGGGTGAAGCCGGCCGGGACGATGTACTTCGTCGGGTCCGGGTTCGGGATGACCGTGGCCTGCTCGAGGTTGATGAAGTCGACCGCGATCGGGCCCGTGTTGGCGGCGTCCTTCTGCAGCTTGATCGTGGCACCGGCCGCGACCGTGGTGCCGAGCAGGACGTTCGCCTCGTCGTAGATGTGGCGCGGGCCGGTGCCGGAGTTCTGCGGCGCCGTCTCGTTGCCGTACAGCCACGCGTACTTCGACGTCAGGGCGATGTTCTTCAGGTACGTGCCGTTGACGTAGATGTTGAGCGTGGTGTTGGTGTTGTCCGGGATCGAGAACCGCACGACGAGCGTGTTGGTCTGCGCCTTGGTCGTCCACTGCACGTAGTTGCCCGTGCTGTTGAGGTTGACCGCCCGGCGGCCCGACGCCTCACCGGCGATGTCGCCGACGGTGCGGTTCGGGCCGACGACCTGCGCGCCGCCGCCGACGGTGCCGTCCTCGGCCTCGTACATGTCGTACGGCATGTTCGCGCCGCGGCCGACGAAGAACGAGGTGGTGGAGGTGTTGTTGGCCTGCTTGACCGACAGCTCGTTGGTGTCCGCGGCGATCACCGTGGTCACCGTGTACTTGCCGTTGGCCGCAGTCCACGTGCCCAGGTTGACCGGGGCGGTGGTGGCGCCGGCGTTGATCACGCCGGTGTAGGAGCCGGTCAGCGTCTTGACGGTCGCGCCGCTGGTGGCGTCCTTGACGGTCACCGTGATGCCGTGGGCGCCGCCGGCCGAGGCCTGCGTGCCCTGGTTCTTGATGGCGACGGAGAACGTGACGGTGTTGCCCGCCGACGGGTTGCTCGGCGACCAGCCCGAGGGCGACGCCAGCAGGTCGGAGGTCTGCACCGGCGCGACGGTGAACGCCGACCCGGTGAAGGTGTTGTTCGAGTCGTCCTGCTCGACGACCGTGTTGCTCTCGTCGACCTTCGCGATCGGCGTGTAGGAGCCCGCGTCGCGGGCGCCGATGGAGGCCGTCACGTTGGCGGTCGCGCCGGCCGCGAGGGCGCCGACGTTGGCCGTGCCGACGAGCGTGGTGCCGAAGTAGAACTTGACGTTCGTCGCCGCCGAGCCCGCGCTGCCCTGGTTCTTCACCGTGGCGGTGAGGCTGATGGCGTCGGTCTCGATCGGGTTCGCCGGCGTCTTGGAGATGGCGGTGACGACGAGGTCCGGGTTCGGCGCGGCGACGCCGAAGACCTGGAACTCGGCGATCTGCCCGCTCGGGGCGCCGGTGTTGGAGTTGATCTTCAGCTGGACGTCCGCGACGCGGGCGGTCAGCGTGATGTCGACGCTGTTGCCGGTGGCCGGGTCGAAGCGGTAGTCACGGGCCGGCACCAGGCTGGTGAGGCCGGACGCGCTCTGCTCGCGGCCGAGGACCTCGATGTTCTGGGTCCGGGCACCCCACGAGGAGCTGGGGTCGAGCTTCAGCGTGATCTTGCTGATGTCGGCGTTCGCACCCAGGTTGGAGGTCAGGGTGGCCGGGAAGCCGCCCGCGCCCTCCCAGTAGGTGGTGACGCTGTTGTCCACCGCGTTGGCCGGGATGAACGTGAAGATCGAGCCGTTGGCCGTGACCGGCTTGTTCACCGAGAGGTTGGTGCCGGTCGGCGGGTTGCCGGTGCCGGTGCGGGTGACGGTGTTGCTCGCCGCGGAGTTGTTGCCGGCGGCGTCGACCGCCTTCACCTGGTAGGACACCGTCGCCGTGTCGGGCTGGTTGTCGGTGTACGTGAGCACCGTGCCGGCCACGTTGGCCCGGTAGGAGCCGTTGGCGTAGATGTCGTAGCGCCCGATCGAGCCGCTGTTGTCCGTGGACGCGGACCAGGTCAGCTTGATCTGGCCGCTCGCCGGCTGGGTGTAGGCCAGGTTCGACGGGGCGGTCGGCGCCTGCGTGTCCGCGACGGTGCCGGTGCGGGTGACGGTGTTGCTCTGCGCCGACTGGTTGCCGGCCGCGTCGCGGGCCTTCACGAAGTACTGCACCGTGGCGGTGTCGGGCTGCGAGTCGGTGTAGGTCAGCACGCCGCCCGCGACGCTGGTGCGCAGGGCCCCGTTGGCGTAGACGTCGTAACCCGCGATCGAGCCGCTGTTGTCCGTCGAGGCGGACCAGGTCAGCTTGATCTGGCCGCTCGCCGGCTGGGTGTAGGCCAGGTTCGACGGGGCGGTCGGCGCCTGCGTGTCACCCGTCGACGGCCCGTAGACCTCGAGCTCGGACAGCTGCGCGGCGGCCCAGCCCGTGTTCGCCGAGACGCTCACCCGGATGTAGCGGGTGGTCAGCTGCGTGAACGGGATGGTGACCGTGTTGCCGGTGCCCTGGTTGAACTCGTACGACGCGGAGCCCACGATGTTGGTGAACGTCGTCCCGGTGGTGCTGCCCTGCAGGGTCAGCGTCTGGCTGCGGGTGCCCCAGTTGGTGGGCAGCTTCAGCACGACGGAGCTGACCGGCACGGCCGAGCCCAGGTCGACCTGCACCCACTGCGGCAGCGCGCCGGTGCTCTCCCAGTAGGAGCCCTGGTTGCCGTCGCCGGCGTTGGACGCCGAGTAGGGGGCGTTGGTGCTGCTGGAGGAGAACGTCTTGCCCGAGGCGAGGTTGGTGCTCGAGGACGCGACGCCGTAGATCTCGAACTCGGAGATCTGCGCGGCCGGCCAGCCGGTGTTGGCGGTGAGGTTGATCCGCACGTACCGGGCGTTGGACGCCTGGAAGTTGATGGTGACGGTGTTCTGCTGGGCCGGGTTGAAGCTGTACCCCAGCGAGCCGGCGATCGTGCTGAACGAGGTGCCGTCCTGGCTGCCGGTCACCGACAGGGTCTGCGTCCGCGTCGCCCAGGCGGTGTCGTTGGGCAGCTTCAGCTTGATCTGGTCGATGTTCTTGGAGCTGCCCAGGTCGATCTGCGCCCACTGCGGGAAGGCGTTGTTGGCGCTCTCCCAGTAGGTGGCCTGGTTGCCGTCGTTGATGTTGCCGATGCCGTTGGCGCCGTTGGTGCTGCTCGACGTGGCGGGTCGGCCGCTGGCCAGGTTGGGGCCACCGGCGGCCTGCGCCGGCAGCATGTGCGCCGTAACCGCGACCAGGGCTGCCACGGCGAACGCCGAGAGCACCCTTCGCGTCACGTGCCTCTTACTCATCGCGATCCTCTTGGTTCAGACGGGGTGTGCCCGGGAGAGCACGGTGCGGGGAGTTGGCGGCTCCACTGAGGGACCAGGTGCAGGCGGTGTGGTGCGGTGCGGCTGCGCGACCTGTTGGCGGGGCGGTCACGCTGCTCGTGCTTGGGGTCTGACGGGACCTTGTTGGCTTCTTGCACAGCGTTGGCCCAAATGTTGCAGACTTGCTACCGAGAAGTCAACGTCTGTCGCTGGAAACCAGAGGCGCGCGGTTCTGTGGCATCTCGTGGGGTTCCCGCGTTGGATCGTGGGCACCTCGACACGGGTGTTGAAATGAGTTTCGAAACGTTCCGGATTCGTTGCCCACAGGTCTGGTGTTGCCGGGAGGTTTCGTGGTTGATTCGTCGGACTGACAGACGAATGAGCTGCGTCGATGCTCATCAGATGGGGGTCGTTCGATGGCTAGCAAGGAGCGGGCCGGCGCCGGTTCCGTTGACGAGCCCACCGATCAGCTCGCCCTGCGCCGGGCCAACCTGAGCCGGACCCTGCGGCACATCCGCACCAACGGGCCCCGGTCCCGGGCCGCGATCGCCGCCGCAACCGGCTTGCACAAGGCGACCGTGTCGAGCCTCGTCGACGAGCTGCTGAGCCGCCGCCTCGTGCGCGAGATCGGCACCGAGCACTCCGGCAGCGCCGGGCGCCCCGGCCGCGGCATCGCCCTGTCCCCCGACGTCGGCGCCGTCGGCATCGAGATCAACGTCGACTACCTCGCGGTGCACGGCAGCGACCTCACCGGGCGCACCGTGATCGAGAAGCGGGTCAGCTTCGACGCCAAGGGCCGCGACGTGGAGCGCTGCCTCGACGACCTCACCCAGGCCGCCCAGCGCACCCTCGCCGAGCTCGTCCGCCGCGGCGTGACGCCGGTCGGGCTGACCGTCGCCGTGCCGGGCCTCGTCGACGTGGCCCGCGGCGTCGTCGTGCTCGCCCCCAACCTGGGCTGGCGCGACGTCCCGGTCGCCACCCGGCTCGCCCACGGCCTCGACCCCGACCTGTGGATCGGCGTGGACAACGACGCCAACCTCGCCGCGCTCGCCGAATACACGTGGGGGGTCGCCGCGGGCACCGACGACCTCGTCTACCTCACGGGCGAGGTCGGCGTCGGCGGCGGCGTCATCGTCAACGGCCGGCTCCTGCGCGGCGCCGACGGCTTCTCCGGCGAGGTCGGCCACCTGCCCCTGGACCCGGGCGGCGACCTGTGCGGATGCGGGCGCGTCGGCTGCTGGGAGACCAAGGTCGGCCTCGCCGAGCTGGTCCGCCGGGCGACCCCCGACGTCGCCTACGGCCTGGAGCAGGGGCCGATCCCCGACCCCGAGGAGCGGGTCGCCGAGGTGCTGCGCCGGCTCGGGCGCGGCGACAAGGCGGTGGCCACGGCCGTCGCCGAGGTCGGGAGGTGGCTCGGGCACGGCGGCGCGATCCTGGTCAACCTCTTCAACCCGCGGGTCATCGTGCTCGGCGGCTACTTCGCCGAGCTCGCCGACCACCTCATCCCGTCCGCGCAGGCCAACCTGGCCCGGATGGCGGTCGCCAGCACCGCCGCCCGCTGCCACTTCGTCGCGTCGCACCTGGGCTTCACCGCGGCCGCCCGCGGCGGCGCCGGCGTCGTGGTCGAGCGGATGATCGAGGACCCGACGGCCGTGTCGCTGGCGCCGGCGCCTACCCTCGCGGTCGCACGGTGACCACGAAGTCCCGCAGCTCGTAGCTGGAAATATCCGGTTTCATCGTGACGCGCGGCGGTTCGACCATCCTGACGCCGTCCATCGCGAAGAGCTTGCTGAGGAAGATGTCCGCCTCCTGGATCGCCACGTAGGCGCCCGGGCACTTGTGCGGCCCGTCGCCGAACGACAGCCCCGGACCGGCCGCCAGCTCTTCCAAATTCGCGGTGCTGACGTCGATGTCGATCAGCCGGCCCTCGGGGATCGTCGCTATCGGGGCCGTCGATCGCCGTTTCAGGTTGCCGACGACGGGCTCCAGCCGGAGCAGGTCGTGCAGCAGCGCCACTCTCGCGTGCTCGTCGCCGCCGGTGTACCGGTCCCGCAAGGCGTCGTCGGTGAAGAAGTGCCACGCGCACATGTTGACGAACTCCCGGGTGGTGACCATGCCCGCCGCGGCGAACGTCAGGCACTCCCCCAGGATCTCGCCGTCGCGGCAGCCCTCGTCGATCAGGTGCGAGATGAGGTCGTCGCGGCGCTGCCTGCGCCTGACCTTGACCGCCGGCCGCACGTCGGCGAGGTAGATGCCGAGGAACTGCACGTTCTGCCGCAGCACCCAGTAGACGCCGCTGAGGCTGGTGAACCCCGGCTTGCCGAACTTCTCCGGGAAGAACCTGTCCAGGCGCCGGTCCAGCCCCGGGCGGCTCTCGGTCAGGCCGATCACCGCGCACACGACCTCGATCGCCATCTTGAAGCTGAGCTTCGCGAGGTCCGCGGTCTGCGCCACCCTCAGGGTCTCGAGCTGCTTGTCCGCCGCCCGCTCCATCAGCTCGCGGTAGCGCTCGTCGACCCGCCGCGGGGTGAAGTACTTCGCGGTCTGCCTGCGGTGCTCGCGGTGCTCCTCGCCGTCGCGGTACAGCACCGGGCGGCGGATGCTCGGGGGCAGCTTCTCCACCGTCTCCACCCCGAGGCCCGCCTGGACCGTGTCCGTGCTGCGCAGCACCGCCCGCGCCTGCGCGCATCCCGTCACCCGCACGGCGTCCGCATCGGGCTCGTAGCTGCGGTCGATCTTCCGGCTACTCATGGTGACCCATACGATACGGCCTTGCCGGTCGGGCGTGTTGCTCGTACGTTTGTTCGAAGACGGGTGTAAACTCGGTCGCATGATGGAGCTCGCGTACCAGCCTTCGATGCTGGACACGGTCATGCCCGCGGTGGGGCCGCTCACCGGCGGGATGGTGCGCCACGAGCTCAGCCGCGGCGCCTGGGTCGACCATCTGCCCGGCTGGGTGCTCGGCTCCGACTCGGTCCTCTCCGTGCTGCTCAACGACGTCGACTGGCGCGCCGAGCGGCGCAAGATGTATGACGGCGTCGTCGACGTCCCGCGCCTCCTGCGGTGGTATGGCGAGCGCGACGAGCTCCCCCACCCCCTGCTCACCGAGGCCCGCCGCGACCTGACCCGGCACTACGTCGAGGAGCTCGGCGAGCCCTTCGTCACCGCCGGCATGTGCCTGTATCGCGACGGCCGCGACAGCGTCGCCTGGCACGGCGACACCATCGGCCGGGGCGCCCGCTTCGACACGATGGTCGCGATCGTCTCCTTCGGCTCGCCCCGCACCCTCCTGCTGCGCCCGCGCGGCGGCGGCGACAGCATCCGCTTCCCCCTCGGCCACGGCGACCTCGTCGTCATGGGCGGCTCCTGCCAGCGCACCTGGGAGCACGCCATCCCCAAGACCGCCCGCCCGGTCGGCCCCCGCGTCAGCGTCCAGTTCCGCCCCACCGGCGTGGCCTGACCAGGGTTTTCGGCACGATCGATCTTTCGATGGATGCGGGAGCGGCTCGCAACCCGTAGCATGAGACCGGCTCGGATTGCGAGAAGGTGAGCCAGATGAACCAGGTCGATCGTTTCGCCGTATTCCCCGAACTGCACATCACGGTCGACCCCTTGCCCAACCAGGCGATCAGGGTCAGGGTGGCGGGCGAGGTGACCCTGGAAAACGTCGCCCAGCTCCGCACCGTCCTGCACCGCGCCATCGACGACGTCCGCGCCACGGCGGTCGAGGTCGACCTGGGGCTCGTGGCCTTCATCGACTCGACCGGCATCGGCAAGCTGGTCGGCGCCAGGGCACACGCCCGCAGCAGCAACAGCGACCTGTATATCGTCAACCCCAGCCCGGGCGTGCGCCGGGTGCTGAGCATGCTCGGACTCCTCGAGGTTCTGAGCGCTCCTGACGACACCACGGGCACTGCGGCCTGACGCTCTCTCCGCCGCCTTGCGGGCGGCGGGGGTTCGCACGCTTGCCGTGCACTTCGCTGCGTGGCGGTGCCCGCCTGGCTGGTCACGTCATTTCGCGCGCCGTGGTGCCGGGGGCCGTGATCGCGTGGCGCCGTGGTCTTGCTGCGTGCGCTCCTCGACCGATTTCACGCTGCACGCTGCTTGCCGCACTGCCGGCTGGCCTGCTTGCCCTGCGCGGCGCTCGCTGAGTCCGGGCGCTGCCGGTCACGCGACTTCACCGCAACGCGCCGCCCACTGCACAGGGCGGACGACTTCTCGCCATTCATTGCCCTGCGTGCGGTGAGGCCCACTGAGCGTGCAAGTCGGCCGTCGTCGCTGGACGCCCCGGCGCGCGACCACGAGGATTGTGGGTGAGCGTCCAGCTGGGGAGGTCGCTGATGCCACGCCGCCATTTCCTTTTGTCCGCAACGGATCCCGCCCGATCCCACCTATCCGGCGATCGACCGGACCGTCCGCCGAGCCGCGACGGCAGCCGAGGCCCGCCCGCCGTCGCCGCGAACCCTGCGCCAGCGCCGGGGAGGAGTTCACGGAAGCCCGTGCTTCGGGCCGGACCGTCCGACAGACAACGCTTCCCGGCCTGCGCGACGCCCGATGTCACGTCCCCCCAGCACTCTTTTGCACTGCGGCAGGCGCGGCGGTCTCGATCTCGCCGGTCTCCGCCGGCCCACGCCGTCAGCTTCCCTCCGGTTGAGCGACCCGGCTCAACTGGCAACACCCCTCACCCAGCGTCGCCCACCGAACGCCGCCCCACCCACGCCATCGAACGCTCCGGGGTCGTCCGCCACTGTCCCTGCCGCCACTGCCGCCATCGCCGTTACTGCCGCTGCCGCCGCCGCGCCACCACTGCGCCGTCGCTACTGCCGCGCCGTCGCTGCCAGTGCCACTACCGCCCTTGCTGTCGCCGTCGCTGTGCTGCCGTTGCCACCGTCGTCGCTGTTACTGCCGTCGCCGCCGTCATCGCTGCAACTGTTACTGCCACCGTCGCCGTAATCGCCGCTGCTACCCACCATCGCCTGCCGCCTTGGCTTTCACCGCCGTCCGCCGCTATGGCTGCCGTCGCCGACCACCGCCGTGGCTTCTACCGCTGCCCGCACACCGCCACCACCGCCCGCCTCGCTCGCAGACGCATCACCTCAGGCGCGTTCTTTCGCGGATCGGACGGGTGCTCCGCTTCGCAGAACCTTGCCCGCCACGCGCAAAGGTCACCGCTTGTGACGCTGCGCCTGGTTCGCGGTCGGCAAGGTTGCAGCCTGGTCGATCGGCGCCGACAGCGGATCCGCGACTGCCGCAGCGGCACACCGAACAGCCGCCCACCAACGCCCGCCCGCCCGCCCGCCCGCCCGCCCGCCCGCCCGCCGAAGGCTGCCACGCCACCGCCACCGATCGCCGCCACGATCGCCAATGCCCGTCGCTGAGGGCTACCAACGTCACCACCACTGATCGTCATCACGGTCGCCGACGACGCTGTTCGCCGTCGTCCGCTGCGGCGCCGTCCGATCACCGGTTGCCGCGTGCCAGCGCCTGGGCTCCCGGCACGGTCGACAGCCTGGTGGGTCGCTGATGTCAAAGACGCCAGGATCCACCGGGTTGTCGTGGTTCAGCTGCTGATTGCCGCCGAGAGGTCACCGCGGCGGTGGCGACCCGGAGCAACCGGGCCGCGCCGTTGCTGACGTCAGCAGGTTCCGATTGGGTCGGCGCAGGCGCCGCTTCAGCGCATCTCACGTCAACTGCGCAGCGACCTGCCGCGCGGCGCCACGGCACGCGCTGGCGCTTGCCCTGCTGCAAGGCAGTGCAGGGCAAGCACGGGCAGGGGAAAGTGGTCGTGGGTCCCGGTGTCGATCCGGGCACACCGCCGTTATGAGCGGCGGCCGGGCAGCCAGCGCCCGTACCCACGTAGCAAACGGCCACAGCGGATGGCACAAAGGGCGATCGCCGGGAGTTGAACCCGGACCACCAGGGCCACGACCTGGTGTGCACAGCCGGTACACCACGAACGCCATGACAAACAGTTGGTGCGTACCTGCGGAGGGATTTGAACCCCCAACAATCTGCTTGTAGGGCAGGTGCTCTTCCGTTGAGCTACACAGGCATAAGTAATGCCGTCGGGCTGGCGGGATTTGAACCCACGACCTCGCGCTCCCGAAGCGCGCGCGCTGCCAAGCTGCGCCACAACCCGTTTTCAGAAAATGTTGCGTGGATCGACTCGGGATCGAACCGAGCAGGCGAGGCTTGCAAAGCGACGCTGCACACCAGTGCTCAACCCGTGAAACAACCGCGCCCCGTACCGGGTTCGAACCGGCGATCTCCGCCTTGACAGAGCGGCGTCCACTCCTGACTGGACCGACAGGGCATGTGCTACAACGTACCCGGCCAGGGATTCGAACCCTGAACCTCCGCGATCTGAGCGCGACGCCTCTTCCGTTGGGCTACCCGGGCATGGGAATACAACACACAATCAAACGCTGGGGGCGGAGGACTCGAACCCCCACAGCGAGGACCAAAACCTCGTGGCCTGCCGTTAGCCGAGCCCCCAATGGAACCGTCGACGGGAGTCGAACCCGCTACTTCTGGGTGGAAGCCAGACATGTCTCCGTGGACACCCCGACGGCATTACGGGTGCCGGCGACCATCCGGCGGGCGGCGCAACTTCCGCCCGGTCGGTGGCCGGTTGCGACCGGCACCCTGCGTAGACCGTGCCGGTCTCGAACCGGCCGCCTCCTCGCTGAGAACGAGGTGAGCTACCTGCTGCTCCAACGGTCCATGGAGCCGACGCGGGCGGGCATGGCGTCCCGACCAACCCCGCGTCGACGTGTCCTCTCCGGGAATCGAACCGAGACCCCGCTGGGCTTCAACCAGCCGCGCTACCCATTGCGCTAAGAGGACGTGAGTGCAAAGGATCTACCCGACCGCTGCCCAGATGACCCGCTGGCGAATTGCTCGAACAGTCCGGTCGGCGATGCCAAATCGGCCAGCGATCTCCTTGGAGGACAGCCCCAACGCCAGATCCTCGCGAATGCGTAGAACCTCGATCTCCGACAGCACCGGACCACGGCGGGGTGCTCGCACGCGGCAGGCCGTCAGGACTTCGGCAATCCTCTCCGACCGGCGACGACCCATCCTGGGCAGGAGCCGCTCCATAAGGCTGACAGCCTTGGTGTTCGAAACCGCAGCCGCAAAAGTCGGAGCCCAATCGCTTGTAGCTGGGGGGATTCGCATGCTGACCGATGGTGCGCCCATCAGGCTAGCGGCACGATCAACGATGTCTCGGTCAGTCATTTGCAGCTTGACAATTGCCCGCGTCTGGTTGCCCGAGGCCGATGACCCGAACCATCCCTCGCCTTCCAGCAGGCCCGCAAGCCAGTCGTCCGCGAACTCGTCCCGCCACTCGATCACCTCGGGCGCAACAGGCGGGCGGATCTGTTTGATGCCCGAAGCAACCTTGTAGATCATGGAGACCGAAACACCGCACCGAACCGCAAGGTCGGCGGCAGCGACCCCGGCGTGACGCTCGGCGACGATCTCCTGCGCGAGCCGATGCGAGATGGCCCGTCCTTCGCCGTGGGCGGTTCGACACGCCTCCACGGCCCGGTCGATTGCCTGCTGCCGACGATGGCCCATCAACGGCCGTAGCTGGAGCATGATCGCCGCTGCGTCCCGGCCCTTGATGGATGTGGCGTAGGGCGTCTTGTACCGGTCGTGGGCGCGCCGACTCTGATGCACTCGACGGCCGAAGAGGGCGGCCACGCGCTGCACAACATCAACGTCCGTCATTTCCAGGCGGATTATTGATGTGCTAGGGCTGCTCGGAGGGCCGACGAGAAAGGTCCCCTCGCCCTCCAGGAGACCGGCGAGCCAGTGACGCGTTGGTCCGTCGATGTCCATGATGGAATTCTACCGTCCGGTTACGGCAGTCGATCGCCGCACACCGGTGACGTGCAGCCCATACGTCGGGAACCGGGGAATCGAACCCCGCACTTCCTGGATCCAAACCAGGTCCGGTCACCAAGCCGGTCGCTCCCGAAACAATGCCATCCGCTGTGGAGTTCTCAATAAACAGGCACGCTGAAGCGCAGGGGCGACAGGATTCGAACCTGCAGCCTTCGATTTTGGAGACCGACGCTCAACCAGTTGAGCTACGCCCCTATGGGGAAAGAAAAACCGCCCGGTCCCTGGGAAGGGGCGGGCGGCGGGGAGGCTGAAGAATCTAGCCTCTGCACCGTCCCGCGATATGCGGCATCGGCATGGCATCCCAATGGGCGACGGGGGCCATGGGCAGCGCGGCAGCGAGCGCCGGCAGCTGCCGGGCTTGCGGTGCCGGTGCGGTCCAGGTCCTCATCGTGGCTCCCCTTGAATGCGTCTGTGTCGCGTTGACATGTTCAACGATAAGCGCGGCCGGCGCAAAAGCCAACCAATTAAAAAGAACTATCTGACGGCGTGCAGGGCGCGGTGGACGACGCCGCCGGCGGCGCGCAGGGCGCGGCGGGCCTGGTCGACGTCGGCGCGGGTGAGCAGGGTCAGCAGCGCCACCTTGGCCTCGTCGCCGGCGGCGGTGAGGGCGGCCTGGCAGGTGTCGGCGGGCAGGCCGGTCGCCTGGACGAGCATCCGGACCTGCCGCACCCGCAGCTTGGCGTTGCTGGCGACCATGTCGGTCATCAGGTTCGAGTACGTGCGGCCGAGGCGGATCATGACGGCGGTCGACAGCGCGTTGAGCACGAGCTTCTGCGCGGTGCCCGCCTTCATCCGGGTCGAGCCGGTGACGACCTCGGGGCCGGTGTCGACGGCGAGGTGGATGTCGGCGTGGTCGGCGAGCGCCGCGTTCGGGTTGGCGGACAGCAGGACGGTGCGCGCGCCGAGGGAGCGGGCGGCCCGCAGGGCGCCGCCGACGAACGGGGTGCCGCCGCTGGCGGTGATGCCGACCGCGACGTCGCCGGCGGTGAGGACCTCGCCGGCGGTCGCGAAGCCGGTCTCGGCGTCGTCCTCGGCGGCCTCGACGGCGTCGGTGAGGGCGCGGGGCCCGCCGGCGAGATGCGCGACGACGTGGCCGGGTTCCACCCCGTACGTGGGGCGCAGTTCCGTCGCGTCGAGCACCGCCATCCGGCCGGACGTGCCGGCACCGAAGTAGTGCACCCGGTGGCCGGAGCGCAAAGCGTCGACGCAGGCGTCGACGGTGGTCGCGAGGTCGGGGAGCACGGCGGCGACGGCGGCCGCGACGGTCGCGTCCTCGGCGTTGATCAGTTCGAGGAGCTGCAGGGTGGGCAGCTGGTCGATCTGATGGGTCCGCGCGTTGCGTTCCTCCGTCGGGGCGAGCGGGGGCGAGACGGTCACCAGGGTCCTCGTTCCGGTCGCACCCGCCGGCTGCGGACCGCCTCGCGGGTCTTCTCCACGGCCGCTTTCGTCTGTGCGTAGGTCTTCTGGGCGACGCCGACGAACACGCAGTCGACGACGGTGAGCTGCGCCAGCCGGCTGGCCATCGCCCCGGAGCGGAACGTGGTCTCGCGGGCGGCGGTGGTGAGGGTCAGGTCGGCGATGCGGGTGATCGGCGACTTGGGGAAGTTGGTGAGCGCGACGGTCGTGGCGCCGCGCCTGCCGGCCTCACCGAACGCCTCGATCGTGTCGACGGTCGTGCCGGTGTGGGAGATGCCGATGGCGACGTCGCGCTCGTCGAGCAGCGCCGCGCTGGTGAGCGCCAGGTGCAGGTCCGACCACGTGTAGGCGACGAGGCCGACGCGGTGCAGCTTCATCTGGAAGTCTCGGGCGACGAAGGCGCTGGCGCCGACGCCGTAGATGTCGACCCGGCGGGCGGCGGCGACGGCGTCGATCACCTGCTGCAGGATCTCCAGGTCGAGCTGGGCGGCGGTGTCCTCGACGGCCCGGGCGTCGGCGAACGCGATCGTCTTGACGACGGTCGCGAGGTCGTCGGTCTGGCTGATGTCGCTGCCGGGTGCCTCGCCGGGGCCGCCGTCGTCCTGTGCCCGTCCCGCCTCGGCGGCGAGTCTGAGCCGCAGCTCCGGATAGCCGGAGAAGCCGATGGCGCGGCAGAATCGGATGACGGTCGTCTCCGACGTCTCGGCGCGCTTCGACAGCTCCGTGATCGTCAGCTGGGCCGCTGTGGCGGACTCGTCGGCGATGATCCGTCCGACGCGTTGCTCCGCCGGGGAGAGCGAGGGCAACAGCCCTCGGATCTTCACCGCGGTGGACGTGGCGCCGCCCTCGGCGGACTGCCGGCTCACCTTCATGTGGGAAAGTTTCCGTTCTCCCGACCTTTTCGTCAATGCAGTACGGTGTTCCGGTGCGAGCACCCCTGGTCGTCGGCGTCGACGCGGGCGCCACCAGCACCCGTTGCGTCGTCGCATCCCTTGACGGCACCGTACTCGGCCGTGGCCGTGCGACCGGAGCGAACCAGAACTCCAGTGGCGGCCGGCCGGCGCAGGCCCTGGAGGAGGCGCTCCGCGCGGCCCTCCAGGGACTGGATCCTGCCATGGTGGAGGCAGGCGTGATCGGTGCCGCGGGCGCCGCGGCGGCGGGCCGGGCCGAGGCGCGGGCGGCCGCCGAGGAGGCGTGGCGGGCCGCCGGGCTGCCCGGCACCCCGAGCAGCGTCACCGACCTCGAGGTGGCGTTCGCGGCGGGCACCCCGGCGCAGGACGGCCTGCTGCTGCTGTCGGGCACCGGCGCCGCGGCCGTGGCGTTCCGCGACCGCGCGCCGTACCGGCGCTGCGACGGCTACGGTTGGCTGCTCGGCGACGAGGGCTCGGCGGTGTGGCAGGGCCGCGAGGCGTTGCGCGCGGTGCTGCGGGCGCTGGACGGACGCGGCCCCGCGACCGGTCTGACCGGACCGGCGATCGCGGCGCTGCGGACGCCGACATCCTCGGACCCGGAGGAGCAGGCCCAGGCGCTCGTCCGGGTCGCCTACCGGCGCCCGCCGGCCGAGCTCGGCCTCCTCGCGCCCCTGGTCGGGCAGGCGGCGCTCGACGGCGACGCGGTGGCCCGGGCGATCGTGGAGGAGGCGGCCGGGCACCTGCTGCACGCCCTCGGCACCGTCGCCCAGGACGGCGCGGAGACGGTCGTGCTCGCGGGTTCGGTACTGCTCACCGCCGGGCCCGTCGCGGACCTGGTCCGCGCCGGGGTGAGCCGGCGGTTCCGGGCCGAGCCCGCCGAGGCGCGCGACGGCGCGGCCGGCGCGGTCGTCCTCGCGATCGCCGCGCTCACCGGGGCGCCGGTCGGCGACGCCGTACACGAGCGGCTGACCACGTGAAGGGCAACAATTTCATCAATATTCGGCCCGATCGCGGTGGCAGGAACCTTCCTACTCTTGCGAGTTCCGTTGGAAACCTTCATTCTCGGTGGCAACGAGCGCCCCCTCGACCCCCAACGAAGGAGCACGAAGGATGAACACGGTGACCCGCAGGGGCGTCCTGCAGACGGCGGCGACCGCCGGTCTGCTGGCCACCGCCCCGGCCGCGTTGAGCGCCTGTGCCACGGGCGGTGGCGGCGGGGACTCCAAGGCCGCCCAGGGTGACAAGAGCAACGTCAACCCGCTCGGCGTCAAGGAGGACGCCCCGCTCGAGGTCGTCATCTTCAACGGTGGCTTCGGCGAGGACTACGCCAAGGCGCACGAGGCCATGTACAAGGAGAAGTACCCGAAGGCGGAGATCAAGCACTCCGCCACCCAGGAGATCGGCAAGACGCTGCAGCCGCGGTTCGTCGACGGCAGCCCGCCCGACATGGTCAACAACTCCGGCGCGGCGCAGATCGACTTCAACGGGCTCGTCTCGCAGAACGCGCTCACCGACCTCGCACCGCTGCTCGACGCGCCCAGCCTCGACGTCGACGGCAAGAAGGTCCGCGACACGCTGCTGCCCGGGTCCCTGCTGCCGGGCACCTACAACGGCAAGGTGTTCGCGCTCAACTACGCCTACACCGCCTATGGCATCTGGTTCGACGAGAAGCTCCTCGCCGACAAGGGCTGGCAGTACCCGAAGACGTGGGACGAGATGATCGCCCTCTGCAAGACCATCAAGGCCGCAGGCATCGCGCCGTGGACGTACCAGGGCAAGCACCCGCGCTACATGAGCTGGCCGATCCTGTCCGCGGCGGCGAAGATGGCGGGACCCGAGGTCCTGCTCGCCATCGACAACCTCGAGCCCAACGCGTGGAAGCACGAGGCGATCAAGGCCGCCGCCGACGCGTACTCGCAGCTCGCCGTCGACGGCTTCATCCTGCCGGGATCCGAGGGCCTGGACCACATCCAGTCGCAGACCGAGTGGTCGAAGGGCAACGCCGTCTTCATCTCCTGCGGCTCATGGCTGGAGAGCGAGCAGAAGAAGGTCACGCCGCCCGCGTTCAAGATGGCGATCGCGCCGACGCCCAGCCTGAGCTCGTCGGACAAGCTGCCGTTCGAGGCGCTGCGGGGCACGGCCGGCGAGCCGTACATCGTGCCGGCCAAGGCCAAGAACGCCCTCGGCGGCATGGAGCTCATGCGCATCATGCTGTCGAAGAAGGGCGCGGCGGACTTCACGAAGAAGACCTCCAGCCTGACCTGCGTCGCGGGCGCCGAGGAAGGCGTCGAGCTGCCGCCCGGCCTCACCAGCGTCACCAAGGCGCTCAAGGCGTCCGGCGACAAGGGCTTCAACTGGGTGTACAACTCCTTCTACCGCAAGCTCGAGCGCAACCTCGTCGACGCGGCCTGCGGCGACCTCTTCACCAAGCGCATCAACGCGCAACAGTTCGTCGAGGCCTGCCAGAAGGGCGCCGACGAGATCGCCAAGGACACCTCGATCACGAAGTACAAGCGGAGCTGACCCATGCGGCAAGGCCGGCGGCTTTTCGTGTTCACGTTTCTCGTACCGCCGCTGGCGCTGTACGCCGTGTTCGTCATCTCGCCGTATCTGCAGGCGTTCCAGATCTCGCTGACCGACTGGCGGGGACTCTCGCCGACCTACCAGTACGTGGGGCCGGACAACTTCAGCCGGCTCCTGCAGGACCACTACGTGTGGAACGCGCTGAAGAACAACGCCATCATTCTCGTGGCACTGCCGATCGTCACGATCGTGCTGGCGTTGTTCTTCGCCTCGATGCTCAGCGTCGGCGGCCGGTCCGGCAAGGCCGGCGTGCGCGGGGTCCGCGGCGCCGCGTTCTACCGCGTCGTCTACTTCTTCCCGCAGGTGCTGTCGGTGGCGATCATCGGCGTGCTGTGGAAGGAGGTGTACGGCCCGCGCAGCGGCATCCTCAACGGGTTCCTGCGCGCGATCGGCCTCGACAGCCTGGCGAAACCCTGGCTCGGCGACCCGGACCTCGCCTTCTGGTGCGTCCTGGCCGTCATGGTGTGGAGCAACGTCGGCTTCTACGTCGTGCTGTTCAACGCCGCCATGCAGTCGATCCCGAGGGAGATCTACGAGGCGGCGATGCTCGACGGCGCCGAACGCGGCGAGACCATGCGCAAGATCACGGTGCCGCTGCTGTGGGACACGATCCAGGTCGCGTGGGTGTACCTGGCGATCCTCGCCATCGACGGGTTCGCGATCGTGCAGATCGTCACGCTGGGCGGCCCCGGCAACAGCTCCGACGTCATCGGCCTGCGGCTGTACGACACGGCGATGGGCGAGTACAAGTTCGGCTACGCCTCCGCGATCGGGGTCGCGATGTTCTTCCTGACGCTGTCCATCGCCTTCGTCGCGCTGCGCCTCACCCGGCGGGATCGGATCGAACTGTGACGACGACGCTCGAGAAGCCCTCCGCCCGGCCCGCGCCGCCGGCCCCGCCCGCGAGACGGCGCTTCGGTGTCGTCAACGCCTTCTCGCACACCTTCCTCGTCGGCTGGGCCGTGCTCACCACGTTCCCGCTGCTCTGGGCGATCCTCAGCGCGTTCAAGGACGACAACGAGATCCTCACCAGCGCGTGGAGCCTGCCGTCGAAGCTGCGGTTCGAGAACTGGAGCCGGGCCTGGACCGAGGCCAGCATCGGCCGCTACTTCCTCAACACCGCGATCGTCGTCGCCGGCGCCCTGGTGGTCACCATGCTCCTCGGTGCGATGGCCGCCTATGTACTGGCGAGGTACACCTTCCGCGGCAGCCGCCTGGTGTACTTCCTGTTCGTCGGCGGGATGATGTTCCCGGTCTTCCTGTCGCTCGTCCCGCTGTTCTTCGTGGTGAAGAACCTCGGCCTGCTGTCCACCCACCTCGGCCTGATCCTGGTGTACAGCGCCTATTCGCTGCCATTCACCGTCTTCTTCCTCACCGCGTTCTTCCGGACCCTGCCGAGCGAGGTCGCCGAGGCCGCGATGGTCGACGGCTGCTCCCACTTCGGCCTGTTCTTCCGCATCATGCTGCCGATGGCCCGCCCGGGCCTGATCAGCGTCGGCATCTTCAACCTGCTCGGCCACTGGAACCAGTACGTGCTGCCGATCGTCCTCATGCAGGGCGAGGGCGCGGAGAAGAACTGGGTGCTCACGCAGGGGCTCACCGCGCTCGCCATCAACCAGGGGTACGCCGGCGACTACAGCGCGCTGTTCGCCGGCATGGCGATCGCGATGCTGCCGGTGCTCATTCTGTACCTGGTGTTCCAGCGGCAGGTGCAGTCCGGCCTCACCGCCGGTCAGCTGAAGTGAGCCGCCCGGCCCGCCTGACGCCCCGCGCCCGCCGGGACGGACGGGCGGGCCCGGGGCCCTCTACGATCACCGGATGACGTCGCAAGCGCGGACCGTGCCGGACGTAGTGCGCCGCCGGCTGTCCCGGCCGGATCCCGCCACGCCCGGCTTCTGGCTGGCGGCGCTGCTGGTCACCGGCATCGCGCTGCTGCTGCGGATGGTGAACCTGGCGCATCCGAAAGAACTCGTGTTCGACGAGGTCTACTACGCGAACGAGGCGTGGGACCTGCTGCAGCACGGGGTCGAGTGGAACCCTGAGGACAACACCCCGCAGTACGTGGTGCACCCGCCGCTCGGCAAATGGATGATCGGGCTCGGCGAACAGATCTTCGGATACAACTCGTTCGGGTGGCGCATCGCCGCGGTCACGGTCGGCGTCCTGGCGATCCTGCTCATCGTCCTGGCCGCCCGGCGGCTCTTCCGCTCCACGATCCTCGCCGCCACCGCCGGCCTGCTGATGTCCCTGGACGGCATGCACTTCGTCCTCTCCCGGTCGGCGCTGCTCGACATCTTCCTGATGTTCTGGATCGTCGTCGCGTTCTACTTCCTCGTCCTGGACCGGGAGCAGCGGCGCGCCCGATGGCTCGCGGCGCTGGAGACCTCCGGCCCGCCACGGCTCGGCGTCCCCTGGTACCGCCTGGCGTGCGCGGTCTCGCTCGGCCTCGCCGCCGGCGTCAAGTGGAGCGCGCTGTGGTACATCCTGCTGTTCGCCGCGGTCATCGTCGTCTTCGACGCCAGCGCCCGCCGCACCGCCGGTGGCCGGCGCCCGCTGTACGACGCGGTCTTCAGCGACGGCCGCTGGCTCCTCGCGTTCGGCGGCCTGATCCTCGTCACCTACCTGGCGACCTGGACCGGCTGGTTCGTCTCCGACGACGGCTACTACCGGCACTGGTACGCGCAGGCGAACGGCCTCGGCCACGACCGCTTCATCGACCCGCTGGTCAACCTCTGGGAGTACCACCGGGCCGCGTACGGTTTCCACACCGGACTGAGCAGCCCGCACCCCTACCAGTCATGGCCGTGGATGTGGCTGCTGCTGGGCCGGCCCGTCAGCATGTACGTGAACACCGACGGCCCCTGCGACGCCAGCGCCTGCGTGTCCCAGGTCCTGCTGCTCGGCACCCCGGTGCTGTGGTGGTCGTTCCTGCCGGCCCTGGTCGCCCTCGGCTGGCTGGCGATCGCCCGCCGCGACGGCCGCGCCTGGCTCATCATGGCCTGCGCCCTCGCCGGCATCGTCCCCTGGTTCCAGTCGATGCCCGAGCACCGCACGATGTTCTACTTCTACGCGCTGCCCGCGGAGCCGTTCCTCGTCCTGGCGGTCGTCTATGTCCTCGGCGCCATCATCGGCCCGCCCCGCCACGTCGACCCGACCAGCGACCGCAGGCTGACCGGCGCCATCGTCGCCGGCGCGTACGTCACCCTGGTCGCCCTCTGCTTCGCCTACTTCTATCCCATCTACAGCGCCATGAACATCACCAACGCCGAATGGCTCTCCCGCATGTGGCTGGGCTCCCGCTGGATGTGACCCACCCCGTCCGCATAGAAGTCGATCATAGTCGAGCATCATCTCAAGTCGATTTGCGGTTGCCGGACCGTACAGACGATCATCGCCGGATGCGCCCTCCGATCGGCGAATACAATGGCCCCCTTCGGTCGGATCTTCTGGGGGACATACTCTTCTGCGTCGATCAATTTTGGGATAACGTCGTTGCGTCCGACTAGAGATTGGAGCACTGCGTGTCCTTTATGGACAGAAGAAAGTTGCTCGCGCTCGGCGCCGGAACGGTCGCCGCGGCGGCTACCGGCACCAGCGCGCAAGCCGCCGTACCATCCGAAGTGGACGCAACCAGCGCACCCTCTGCGAGCCGGCTCGCGGCCAGTCTTCGCGGATCGTTCACCAGCGGTTACGTGCAGACCAACGGCGTGCGCCTGCACTATGTCGCCGGCGGCAGCGGGGCGCCCGTTCTTCTGCTGCACGGCTGGCCGCAGACGTGGTGGGAATATCGGAAGATCATGCCCGATCTCGCCACGAAGTATCGCGTTATCGCGGTCGACCTGCGCGGCGGCGGCAATTCCAGCAAGCCGCAGTCCGGATATGACAAGAAGACGATGGCGGCCGATGTCGCAGGCCTGATCACCGCCCTCGGATATACCAAGGCGCACGTCGTCGGCCACGATATGGGGGCGATGGTCGCATACAGCCTCGCGGTGAACAAGCCGCAGGCCGTCGACAAGCTCGTGATGCTGGACGTCAGCCACCCCAACAGCGGATATTACGAGTTCCGCATGCTGCCCGCGCCGGGCGCGCCGTTCCACCCGTGGTGGTTCGCCTTCAACCAGCTGAACACCCTGCCCGAGCAGCTCATCACCGGTCGCTCCCGCTTCCTGGTCGACTGGATGTTCGACTACCTGCTGGTCAACCGCGCCGCCATCAGCGACGCCGACCGCGCCATCTTCGCCGCCGCGTACGCGACCCCGGACGCGATCCGCGGCGGCAACGGCTGGTACAAGGCGTTCGGCCAGGACATCATCGACAACGAGACGTACGGGCAGATCAATACGCCGACCCTGGGCCTGGCCTGCCCGGGCTTCTTCCCCGGCCTTGCCGCGACGCTCAGCGCCCAGGCGACCAACCTCCAGCTGGCGCAGATCGAGAACACCGGCCACTACTTCGTCGACGAACAACCGGCGGCCGTCGTCCAGCACCTGAAGACCTTCCTCGGCTGACCTGACGAGCACGGGAGCCGCGCGCGTCGCGGCTCCCGTGCGCTGTTCGGCGGGATCGGCTGACGCCGATCAGCTCGTCCCGGTACTCCTCGGCAAGCTCCGGCCGGCCGGCGGCCCGCAGTTCGTCGAGGACGGTGACCTCGTACCGGCCGAGTGCCTCACTCAGCCCGACGGCGCGTCCGGTCTCCAGAGCGACGACCGACTCCCGGTACCGTCCCGTGCGAGCCAACCAGTAGCCGGCCTCCTCGGCATACTCCTGGGCCGCTGCCATCACCCGCCGTTTCGCGTCGCTGCCGTACCGTTCGACGGCATCGCGGGCGGCCAGCCCGACCAGGCGCTGATACGCCTCGGCGACGGCGGCGTCATCGCCGGTGTCCGCGGCCCATTCCGCCCAGGCAGCGGCGAGCCGGGCGCGCGCCGCGGTGCTCCACGGTCCGTCGACCGCCTTGCGCCACGACGTCTGCCGGCCGGCGGGCGCGTCGACGGCGGCGAGCGTCTCCAGCAGCAGCAGCTGGTCGTCCGGCTCGTGGGCACCGCGGCACCGACGCCGGATGAGCCGGGTCGCCTCCCGCAGGTCGAGCTCGCGCTGCTCGGCGGATGCGTCGTCCCGGAGGGCACGCGACAGCAGGAGCCTGGCAAGAGCGGGGTCGGCGGGCGTGCTCCGCCGCCACCGGCGAAGCCCCGCCCGGCGACCGGCGCGGCAGAGCCCGACCGCCCGGTCCGGCTGATCCGGCTCCGCTCGGGCCAGGAGCATCCCGTGGGTGGCAAGGACGTGCGGACGCAACAGGTGGGCGGCCGGACCGGCGACGTGCGCGCCGGCCGACAGGTGGCGTACGGCTGCCACCAGGTCACCCGCGACAGCGTCGAGCCGGGCGTGCAGCAGATGGGTGAGACCGTCGTGGCCGCCGGCATGCTCGAGGCGGTGGATCAGCTCCTGCAGTGGGCCGGGATCGCCGTGGGTCTCGGCGACGTCGACGGCGGCGTCGGCGATCGCCAGCGTGGCCGGCAGCCCGCGGCCGGGGACGCCCGCGACGCCGGACGGCCCGTCCAGGTCGACGACGCCGGCGCGGCTGCGGTCGACCGGGCGGCAGAGGCGGGGCAATCCGTCGAACGCGGTCGCGGCGGACCGCCGGGTCCGCACGATGGCGGCACGGGTGCGCATCCGGGCGCGGAGTTCGCCGATCCGTTGGAACCCGCGGTGATGTTGGTCCATCAGGGCGTCCTCGGCGCGCACCGCGATGTCGCGCATCGCGGCGTCGACGTCCCGCGACAGCGGATGCTCCAGCGACGGGTCGCGCTCGAGGATCTGGATACACATCCCCAGGAACGATCTGGCCACGTGCCGCCGGGCGCTGTCCTCCTCGATGCCGCGGGTGTCGACGTACGGGTGGCTGTCGAGCACCTCGCGCGACGCTCGATCGATGTCGTCGAAGGCACAGGCGAGCCGGATCATCTCCGCCGTGGCGGCCGAGGTGATCCGCAACGTGCCGGCCTCGTGCCCGCCCGTGGGTCTCGCCTCACGGTATGCCCGCCACGCGGCGTCAGCACCCCCGCGGTCGGCGCGCAGGTGCGCGTCCTTGTACGCCCACACGTGCTGTTCGACCTGGGCGTAGTCGCGGCGGAACGGGTCCGCGCCGGTGAGCTCGTGCCGGATCCTGGATCCGCGCGCCTCGTGCGCCCACGGCTCTTCGAACTCGGCGTCGGTCGGGTGCCCGCACCGCGGACACGGGTGCGGCCACCGCAGCGGGGCGGGCCGGTCCCCTGTGCCGCAGCCGTCGCCGTTGCACTCCCAGCCCACGGTCCGCGCCCCGGGCGGCGCGAGGTATCCGTACGAGGTTCGCGGTGGCCGCCGGCTCATGCGCTCATCTGACGGACGGTCCGTCAGATGAGCGCGTGGCACTCTTCCGCCCTGCCGCTCGTCGACGCGGGCATCGAGTTCAAACGCCAACGGGGCCTGCCCAAGGCCTCGCTGACGGGCTACGAGATGACCCGCCTTCAGGAACAGAACGACCAGTCGTCCTGACCGTAAGGAGTGACGTCATGGAGAATTTTCTCTGTTTCGCTTTCGTCGCCGGCCTGATCGGCGTGCTGATCTGGCAGTTCAGCGAGTCGCAGCGGGCCGTCGCGACGACGACGCTGCACTCCCGGTACGACCCGCAGGAGGTCGTCCGGCTCGTGCGCGGCGAGTTCGAGGGCGCCCGGGCCGTCCTGTGGGCCAGGGCGGCCGGGCCCGGCACCATCAACGTCCGCAGGCGCGGCATCCGCGGTGGCATCACGATGTCGATCGCGATCGAACCCCGGCCGGGCGGCGGCTCACAGGTCGACATGTGGGCCTCCGAGACGGTCACCTACCTCGGTGTCCTGGTCAACTTCGCCGGTGTCGTCAACCGGCGCAAGAAGGCGATCGAGCACCTGCTGACGACGTAGCGGCGGGTGCCGCCGACCCGGGGTCTGTCCGGCCGGACAGACCCCGGCACCGTCACGGGAGCCGGCCTGTCGACCGCACGGTGGCAAGCACCGTCTTCAGCCCGGACCTGCGCACCGCATCGCGCACCACCCGGAAGCCGGCGCCGTAGTCAGGGTCGGGGTCCGTCTCCATCGCATCGCGCACCAGCCCGGCACGCGGGTCGCGCTGCCGGCGCAGCCACGCGAAGGCCGTCAACTGACAGAGGCCCTCGCCGATGGGTGTGGCGAGCACCGGGAAACCGCGCTGCGCCATCCACGCATGCATCGCCTCATGCGCCACGACCGCGCCGAACTGTGCGTGCGGCATGCCCGCGACGACGACGAGCCGGATGACGGTTTCGCCGGACGACTCGGTCAGTCCCCGGATCTTGGCGGGCCGGGTGCCGGGCAGGTCGTGCAACGCACCGGCGAGCGTCCGGATGGTGCTGTCGGAGACGAGCTCGACGCGCACAGGCCGGCTCAGCCGGATGCCGAGGACGTGCAGGTCCGCCCGGATCGCCGGCAGGACCTTGCGGACCGCGGCCTGGTCGGGCACCACGGTCGAGCCGCAGTCGACGCAGTACGGCGGGTCGGCGGCAGGGGCGCCGCACAGCCGGCAACCGGCCAGCGCGCTGTGCCTGCCGCAGAACCGTTCGCCGAGGGCCGACACCAGCCATGCGTCACCGAGACCGGCGTCGCACAGCCGGCAGGTCCACCCGCCCCGAGCCGGGTCAGCGGGGGATCCAGGCACCGTCGTCACCCCGCTTCCAGCCGGTCACGATCGGCGCCGGCGCGGCCTTGACCTGCTGCCGGGGCGGCAGCGGCGGCAGCCCGATGCGCTGACGCAGGTATGACAGCCAGTCGCGGGCCCGCGGCCGGTCCTCGGGCGCCGCCGACAGGGCCGTGCGCAGCAGCTGCTGTCCCTGCCGGTCCAGCACCCGGTTGGCAGCGGCGGGGTCGCGGTTCACCGACGAGCCGCGGGCGGGTGTCAGGCAGCGCAGGACGAACAGCGCCAGCTTGTACCGGTCCGTCTCCTGCGTCTGCCGGCTGCCTTCCGGCGCGTCCCAGTCAGGGCTGTTCTGCTGCTTGTTCACCACGCCGCTGCCCTTCACCCGGGCCGCGTCACAGTCGACCAGCAGGATCGACGGGCTCGGTCGCAGCCGGTAGAGCACGTTGCGGGCCGACACGTCGCCGTAGACGAGGTTCGCGCCGTGCATGATGGCCATGGCGTACGCCATCCGCACGCAGATCGCGAATCGCGTCCGCAGGTCCGAGTCGTCGGGGACGGCGATCCCCAGGCGGCGCGCGGCGGCCGGGTCGAAGATGAGGTGCTGGATCTCGCGTGGGCCCTGTTCCTGCCGGCCGGACGGCAGCCTGAACCGGTCCATGAACGTGTCGTCGATCAGATGCATCAGGACGCCGAGCGGTGCACCGTCGTCGTCCACGACCACCCGCAACGGCCACACGGCGAGCTGGTCGAAGCTGTCCCGGTTGGACTCGGGCATGTGCAGCCGCGCGTTGACGATCGACCCGAGCCCGGACAGCGACACCGGCAGCGCGGCGCCCTGGTACTGCTTGAACACCAGGGCGCCGGGATCGTCGGGCAGCCGGAAATGCTCCAGCGCCCAGATCGTGCCGTTGGCGCCGGCGTTGAGCCGGTGCCGCGGGCCGAGCCGGGACTCGACGACGGTCAGCTGGGCGGCCGGAGTCACGGACGATCGCTCCCGGCCCAGGGCCAGATCCCGACCACCGTCCTGTCGTCGTCGTAGCTCTTGCGGCCGAACCCGGTCTGTTCGGCGAACCTGGCCAACGTCGGCGGCCGCCGCCACTCGTGCGCGAGCTGCTCGGCGACCTCGCCGGTGGCCGGGCCGAGCGGGTCGCCGATGCCGTCGGTCATGACCAGCAGTTGCGCACCGGTGGGCAGCACCGCGCTGTGCACCGGCAGATCCCGCCGGTCCGCCGGCAGGTGCGGCAGTGCGACGACCGACGAGGAGGCGACCTCCTTCCCGGCGTTCTTGATCGCTGTCAGACAGGTCCAGGTGCCGTCCTGGACGTACCAGGCCGGCGAGTCGCCGATCCAGGCCACATGCACCCGCCGCTCGCCGCGGCGGGCCCTGGTCTCGCACACCAGGACCGTCGCCGTCGTGCCCATCTCCTTCGCCACCTGCTCGGCGTCGACGTGCTCGCCGAGCCGTTTCGCGCCGAGAGCCACGATGGAACCGGCCAGGCCGGTGAACGTCGCGTACCAGTCGACCTCGGCAGGGTCGCCGATCCGCTCGATCTCCGCCGCTACCCGGCCCGGTCCGCGGCGCGCCACGAACTGCGCGGCGAGGTGCGACAGCCGGCCGGCGGACACCCCGTCGGCCACCAGCACCACCAGCCAGTGGCCGTCAGCGGTCACCGCGAAGCCGTAGGAGTCCTGCCGGGCCGTGCCCTTCTGGCGGTGCGACAACCCCCGGACGCTCGCCGCGAGGAGGTAGACCTCCCCGGTCAGCCCCCCGTCGATCACCGTGTCGGGGCCGTTCTCCGGATCGCCCAGCAGCGGCACGACCTCGGCGAACGCCCGCCCGGGATCGCCGATCGACCAGCCGGGCTCCAGACCGTCCACCTCCGGCCGGTCGGGCGCCTCGGCATACCTCTCCCGATCGTCGGCCGGGCCGGCGCGGGCCGGAGGATCCGGGTCCGCCGTGGAGTGCTGCCCCTCGGCTCCACCGCCGGCCGAGGGCCGCCGTGGCAGCGGCCGTTCCCGCGGCTCCGTGTCGGGCGCCGACGACGATCCGTTGCGTGGCCCGGCCGGAATGGTGTGCGGCACGGTCACCGCCGGGCCGTGCTCCAGCTGCTCCTCCTCGACCGACTCCCAGGGACCCGTGCCGCCGCCCGCTCGGACGGCGCTCAGCTTTCCGGTCGGCGTGGGATCCTGGAACGCCATCAGTCGAGCCAGTCTTCTTCGACGTCGAGATCTGCGGGAATCTGGCCCGCACCCGGCAGGATCAGGCCGGACTTGCCGGTGGAGGCACTGTGGCCGGACGCGAGCACCGAGGAGATCAGCACCTCCGCCATCGCCTTGATGGCGGTGGCCGCGTCGCCGTTGGCCTTCATCATGTACAGCTTGCTCTTGGTCTTGGGAAAGACCAGCATCCGCATGATGTCGGCGTCGGCGTCCTCGACACCGAACGGCACCATGACGGGGTAGTACTTGAACCCGGTGTTCGTCGACGGGTCGTATTCGGTCAGCGTGTCGAAGTCGTCCTTCCAGTTGTCGCCGGGCTCGCCGTCGCTGAGGAAGAACACCGCCGGCCGGTGGACCTTGAAGCCGTCGGCGCGCAACTGGGCCACGTCGCTCTCCAGCTGCGAGCGAAGCAGCCGGAACGCCGCACCGAAGCTGGTGCCGCCACGAACCGTCAGCCCGGGCAGGTCGTTCTGCGCCGACACGTCGCACAGCGGCAGCACCACCCGCGCGTCGTCGGAGAAGTCGATGACACCGAACCGGATCTTGTCGTTCAGGATCGGGTTCTTGGCCAGCGAGTCCGCCACCTCGGGCATGATCAGGTTGGCCTGAGCCAGCTTGTTGCCGCTCATGGAATAGCTCACGTCGACGACCAGGTAGAACGGCAGCAGAATTCCCTGCTCACTCATGTGGACACTCCGTTTTGGGTCGAATGACCGGTCGGGCCGCCGGTGACGGCGATTTTCCTGTCCTCGTGCGGGCTCCTGACGGACAGCGGCACGGTGGTCGTCCACCAGTCCCCGGCGGGCATGCTGCTGACGCTGCGCAGATCGCGCCATACCTCGGCGATGGGCGGCAGCTCATACGGTGTGGCGTCCAGGTCGTCCCCGGTGACGATGAGCTTGAGCCAGGTCCAGCCCTGCCGGAACGCGACCGGGCTGCCCTCGGCCGCGGCGGTGACGCTGCCGGCGGCGACGGTCGCGCCGGGGAACAGCGTCGCGCTGACGGCGAAGGTGTCGGTGAGGGTGAGCAGCACGCAGTGCACCCGGGCCGGTCCGTCGTTGCGGAGGCGCACGAAGTAGGGCCGCCCGTGCGCGAGGCGGACGACGCCGTCGGCGGCGGGCCGGACCGGGTCGCGGTCGGGGGGCGCCACTGTCTCGCCCGGCAGCGGTTCGACCAGCTCGACGGACACCTGATCACCCAGGCGGGAGCCGGGGTTCGACAACCGCCACACCTGACGCCAGCGCGCGATGTGTCCCACCTCGCGGGCGATCCGCGCCGCTGCGCCGCCGACCGGCCAGCGGCGGATCGGGCTGCCGTCGCCGTCGGCCAGCCGCAGCCCGCCGTCGTGACCGGCGCCGATCCTCAGCTCGGCGTCATCGGCCACGACCACCGGGTAGGGCAGGCGCCCGGCAAGCATCCCGCCGGCGCTACGGTCGACGGCGACGGTCACGACCGCCAGCGGCGCGGCGGTGACCGCGACCCGGTACACACGGCCACGATCCGGGTCCCAGCCGATCGGTTCGGCGCGGCTGTCACCGGTCCACACCGTCGTCAGCCGCATCTCCCGGCTCACGCCACGGTCGACGACCTTCGTCCGCATCCCCGTGGTGGCACCGTGCGCGGCGCCGACGGTGATCTGCCAGCCGCCCGGCCCCCACCGCATCGTCGGCGTCGGATCGGTCCTGCCGGCCGGTCCACCGAGCACGGGCGAGTCACCGAGGCCGCGGCCGGCCGGTGCCAGCTGCGGTCGCTGCGCCGCCGGCACCCGCTCCATCTCGGTGCGGGTGAGTGCCAGCAGATCGCGGTAGGTGGCCGCGGCGGGACCGCGGCGCAGCGCCCGCGACAGCGCCCAGCTGAAGACGCCGCGGGTGACGCCGTCGAGCGGCTGTTCGACGGCGGTCTCGAACGACCGGCACGCCGACAGCGTGACGTGCCGGTGCGTGGGCGTGCCCGCGGGAAGGTCCGCGTAGCGGGCGACGAGTTCGGGTAGCAGGCGCTCGGTGGTGTCGAGGACGGACGGCCGCGCGGAGCGGCCACGAACGTCACCGCCGCGCGTGGCACCGCCGGAGTGGCAGCTGTCGAGCACGACCAGGACGTGGCAGCCGCTGTCCGCGACGTCGTCGAGCAGCAGCGCCAGCTCCTTGTCGAGGAGGTCCGGCCGGCCGTCGAGGCGGCTGTCCGCACAGACGAGGGTCTGCATGGTGCGACCGTCCGGCTCCAGGTGCCACAACTCGCGCGGCACCAGCATGGAGGAGCCGTGGCCGCTGAACCAGAACACCGCGGTGTCGTTGCTCGTCGCGCGGGCGAGGTGGTCACGGAACCCGTCGATGAGCGCGTCGCGGGTCGCGTCGTCGTCGAGCAGCCTGCGGATCTGCAGGTCGGCGCTGCCACGCAGCCGGGTCGCCAGCGCGTCCGCCGCGTCGGCGATGTCGGCGTGGCAGCCGTGCAGCCTCGACAGGCCGGCGTCGCGGTAACGCTCGATGCCGGCCATGAGCGCATAGACCGTCCCCATGGCCTCATCTGACGGACGCCGGTCCGTCAAAGACCACTGTGCCCGACCTCAACACGTTGGCCGCCGCCACCTTGTCGCAGCTCGCCTCGCCCGGTTCGATCGGCGACCGGATCGCGCACCGCCTGTTCGGTTCGTCGCGGGGCGACCGGCTGCGTCCGGCCGTCGCCGACCTTCGGGCGTGTCCCGGCAGCGCCGCGCTGGCCGAGGTGCTCCGGGCGCAGATCTTCGCGGCGCTGGAGGTGGATCCTCAGCTCGCGTCCGACCTCGCGGGCATGCTCGACGCGCCGCGTCCGTCGCGGTTCACCGTGACCATCGGCCACGCACAGAACATCCAGATCGGCGACGGCAACGTCCAGGACAACGTGTCCGGCGACGGGCCGGCGCGGCCGCTGCCCCGCAACGTGATCCTCACGGTGTTCTCGAACCCGTTCGGCACCGAAGGGTTGCGACTCGACGAGGAGTACCGCGCCATCGCGCAGGCCGTCCGGTCCGGCCGCTACCGTGAGCGGCTGGACATCGTCTCCGCGCCGGCCGTCCGGCACGACGAGATCGGCCCGCACCTGCAGCACCACCGGCCGACCGTCGTGCATCTCGGCGTCCACGGCACCCCGGCCGGCGAGCTGCTCCTCGCCGACGAGGGCGGACGGCCCTTCGGCGTGCCGTCCGCGGCGCTGGCCGACCTGTTCGCCGGCCACGCCGCCACGATCCGATGCGTCGTGCTCAACGGCTGTTTCACCGCGGGCCTGGCAGCTGCGATCGCGGCACACGGACCGTGCGTCGTCGGCACCACCCGGGCGATCGCCGACAAGCTGGCCGTCGAGTTCGCCGGCGCGTTCTATTCCGCCGTCGCCAACGGCCGCCGCTTCGACGAGGCGTTCAACGACGGCCGCAACCGCCTCGATCTCGGTGACCGGGCCGGCGGCGACGGCATCGTGTTCGCGGACGGGCGCGCGGGCCGGTGCGGGAGCGCCGTCGACTGACTGTCCGTCAGAACGCCGCGTGACTATGGCAGGGGGCCGCCAGTGAGAAAAGCGATCCGCCACAACCTCGGTGCCGGTGTCGCTGTCGACCGGTACCTCTGCTCGGCGTCGCATCTCGCGCCCCGCTTCGCCGAATACGTGCTCAACGAGCTCGTCGAGCCCTCGGTCCGGGCCGCTTCACCCGCGTGCGGGGTCGATCTGGTGGCGCTGGCACGGCACGCGAGGTCGGCGCGGGGGCGCGTCGTCAGACTCCGGCAGTCGATGCTGGCAGCGGTGTGCGCCGCAGCGCTGATCCTGCTCGTGGCGGTCGCGGCCGGCTCGCCGGCGCTGGCGCTGCTCGCCGGGCTCGCCGGCGTGATCGGCGTCCATCTGGCGGTCTTCTTCGACCGGCTCGCCCTCTACCGCGTGCTCGGCGAGATGGTCTCGCCCCAGGCCCCGGTGCGTGACCTGGCACCGCCGCTCCCCGCGGACGTCGAGACCCGGCTGGATGCGCTGAACACCAGCAACGTCATCGTCTTCGAGGGCGGCAACACGTTCGTCGCATGGGGACGGCGGATCCGGGACGGCTGGCGGATGAGCCTCGACGCCACCAAACCCGCCACCGACTCGAGCGGCGGCAAACGCACCGTCGTGCCGTTCACGCCGGCCGACCTGCACAAGGCGGTCACCCTGGCCGTCCGCAGGTCGGGCGTGCCCGACATCGAGGTGCACAACCGGCTCTTCGTGGCGAGTCACGCGACCGACGCGGTCCCCGGGCTGCTGCCCGACGAGCTCGACCGGCCCGCCGCCTCGGTGCCGGCGGTCGCGGTGCGACTCGGAATCGACAAGCCCCGGCCGGACATCCGGACCTACCTGTGCGTGGAGAAGACGTCATGGGGTGGCGAACTGGCCGTCAACCTCCACCTCCGCGCGGCCATGGTCAGCGGCGACCTGTTCATCGAATGCCACGCCTATGTGCTGCTGCCGCTACGTGCCGACCTGACCACCGTCGACCACATGCCCACCGGCTCGACCGAGATCACCCTCCGAGCGCTCCGCGACACATTCGGCGCCCTCGGAATCCTGCGCGACATGCCCGGCGAGTGGAGACGTGAGCAGCGGGCCGCCCGGCGACGCCGCAAGGAGCTCACCGAAACCCACCGCGCCATCCGCAAGCGGCGCTCCGTCGGCCGGGGCGCCGGGCTCAGCATCCGGGCCGCCGCGGCCGCGGACGAACGGGTGTTCCTGTTCGCGTACACCGACGAGGAGATGTACCTCAACGCCCTGCAGCGCCACATCCTCGACGCCATCGAAGCATTCCTCGACCAGCACGGCGTCGACACGGCCGACTTCCACCAGAAGCAGACCAACATCGTCAACAACCACACCTACGCGATCGGCGCCGTCAACGCGCAGAACGCCATGGTCGGCTCGGGCAACGTCCAGAACTCGAACTCCGGCTCAGGCCCGTCCCCGCAGCACAGTCCGGCGCCGTGGGCGTCCAACCCGTGATCCGCATCGACCCTGGAGCAGCGTGATGAGCACGTACGACATCGGCTCGGTCAACGCACAGAACGTCCAGATCGGCGACCACAACACGCAGCACAACACGCGGTCCGCCGGCGCGGACCAGTTGGCGGAGCTGGCCGCCGCCATCGACCGGCACGCGTCCCTGATTCCCGACGTCGCCGCCGCCCGGCGCATACTCGGCGTCCTGCGGGTCGCCTGCGCTGCCCGGCCGATCGACATGCAGGACGTGACCCGTGCCGCCGGGGAGCTGACCGCGGCGACGGCGCCCGCGCCCGCCGTCGGCGCCGAGATCGCCCGGCTGCTGCGCCGCGTCCCGCGGTGAGGTCAGGCCGGGACCCAGGCACCGTCGACGCGCCTGCGCCAGCCGGACGGAAGGTGCGCCTGCCGGTCGGGTTGCCGCGCGACGACCGGCTCCGTCCGCAGCGGCGCCTGACCGGTCCGGTCGCACAGGTACAACAACCACTCGCGGGCCGTGGGCCGCTCCGCCGGCGGTCCGGTGACCGCCGCGCGCATGAGGTGCCGCCCGCGACCGTCCAGCACGCCGTCGGCGGCCGCAGGCTCCCGGTTGGTGGACGACCCACGGCCCGGTGTCAGGCAGCGCAGGACGAACAACGCCAGCTTGTACCGGTCGCTGTCCTGGCTCTGCGGGCCACGCTCCGGCGCGTCCCAGTCCGGGCTGTTCTGCTGGGCGACGACCACGCCACTGCCCCGGACCCGGACGGCGTCACAGTCCACCAGCATGATCGTCGGCGCGGGACGCAGCCGGTACAGCACGTTGCGGGAGGACAGGTCGCCGTACACGAGCCCTGATCCGTGGATGATCGTCATGGCGTAGGCCATGTGCATGCAGATGAGCAGGCGGGAGTACAGGTCCTGATCGGCCGGGACGTCAACGCCGGTACGCCTGGCGGCCTCTGACGCGTAGATGAGGTGCTGGACCTCGCGAGGGCCGCGTTCGCGACTCCCGGACGGTAGCGCGAAGTCCGTGAAGAAGCTGTCGTCGATGAGATGCATGAGCACACCGACGGCTGCGCCCGCCGCGTCGAGCACCGCGCGCAGCGGCCAGGCGGCGAGCCGGTCGAGCGCTTCGCGACGGTCCTCGGGCAGCTGATGCCGCTTGTTGACAATGGTCTGCAGGCCCGGCAGCGTGGTGGCGACCGAGGCGCCCTGAAACTGCTTGAAGACGAGACTGCGAGGATCACCGGGCAGGCGGTAGTCCCGCAGCGTCCACAGGACGCCGTTGGCGCCGGCAGCCAGCCGGGTCCGCGGCCCGAGCTGCTGCTCCGCGACGGTCAGCTGCGTCATTGGCGGCATCATCACTTCCGCAGCGTCAACGTCGACCGCTCGCCCGGGCCGGCGAAGTAGCGTGCGCCGCATTCGCGGACCGGTGGCACATTGACGGCGCACCAGTCGTTGGCGGCGGCCGCGTCGGCGAACCGCTCCGGCACCGCGCTCATCCAGGTCGTGCTGCCGGCGCACGGCCCCGAGGTCGCCTGGTCCCTGGCCAGACCGGCCTGGGTGGGCAGCAGCGTCACGGCATCGAACCGGTCGCGCAGGTTGAGGTGGAACGCCAGGATCTGCTGCAGCGTCACATGGGCGATGTCGTCGACGCCGTCAGCGACCCAGTCCGGGCCGATGTCGACGCTCACGCCGACACACTTGCTGGACACCTGCGCCACCCAGGCCCCGACCAGGTTGGTGACCTCGGCCGCGTCCTCGGTGACCTGCCGGTTCAGCTCGTCGAGGGCCTGCTGGTCGGTCAGTGCGAGCGCCTGTGCCGGGGTGACCGGACGGCCGGGTGTCGTCGCCGCCGGACCGGGCGTCGTGGTCGTGGCGGCGGCGGGCGACCGGGTCTGCTGGGTCTGCCGGGCCGCCGTCGTGTCATCGACGACGACCGCCGGGCCGTGCGCGGGTTCCGTGCCGGATGGATCGTTCGAGGTCCGGCCGAGGCCGACCCCGACGCCGAGCCCGACGAGCAGTACCAGAACGATCACCAGGACGCCGGCGAGCTGCCGGGGGCGGGCACCATGCGTCGCCGGTGGACGGGACCACCTGGAGTCCTCCGGCGCCCGCGAAGGCGGCGCCGGCGGCGAGGCAGGCAGCGGGATCGGCGACAGGACCGGCGGCGGATCCGGCAGCCGGGCCGGCGGGTCCGGCGGCGAGGCGGGCGGCGGGTCCGGCTCCGGCGGCGCCACGGCGACAGTGACGGCCGGCATCGGCAGTGCCGCCGGCGGCGGGACGTACGCCGGCCGTGCGACATCCTCGACCAACCGCTGCACCGGCTCACTCATCCCCGCACCTCCTCCGTCGCCGTCCCCGCCGTGCCGGTTCACAGCAGGTAGGCGTGGTTGCGCAGCTCCCGCTCGAGGGCCGCGAGCGCGGCCGGTTCGGCACCCGGCGCGGTCTCTTCCAGGGCCTTCACGAGCACCTCGAGGCGTTGCCGGTCCGCGTCGGCGACGAACGGGATCACCTTGTCCCGGGCGTTCTTCAACGCCACGAGCGCGGTGGGTGACAGGGCCGGCTGCACGACCGCCGTCACGGTGGCGGCCCCGCCACCCGACCGGTCCATGAGACCGTCCACGCGCCGGCGCATCCCGGGCAGCTGCGCACGGTTCTGTCCCGCGCCGAACGCGAGCTCCTCGTCCATCATCACGGTGCCGGTCCGCTGGTCCTTGACCATGACGTGCAGGATGCCGTCGACGTCGTACTCGTAGGTGATGTCGAAGGCGGCGTCGGCCACGAGCCGCTGGGCCGGTAGTTCGATCGACCAGTTCTTCAGCACCACGTTGTCCTCGTGGGTGATCGGCTTGGTCGGGTCGCCCTCGATCACCTCGACGTTGACGGCCTTCTGGAAGTCGACCGCGGGGGTGTAGCTGTCGGTGGCGCTGGCCGGGTACTTGGTGTTGCGCCGGATCAGGACCGAGAACTCGCCCTCCTTGGGCGATGAGCTGTTGTGCACGACGGTCCCCAGGGCGTGCTCCGTGCCGACGTGGAAGTCCAGATCGGTGATGATGCCGCGCAGGATGCCGGCGGCGATCGCGGCGCCCTCACCGATGGCCGTCATCGGGTCGACGCCGCCGCTGATGTCGGTGCCGACGATGTCGGCGACGAACCGCTGGATCATCGGCATCTTCGAACTGCCACCGACCATGACCAGGTGGTCGATGCGCCCGGGGCTCTCGCGCAGGCAGATGTCGACGGGCTCCCTCGTCCGCTGGACGAGCGGCCAGATCGCCTCTTCGAACTGCGACCGGGTCACTTCGAACATGCCCCGGCCACCGGGCAGCGGCACCTGCGCGCTGGTGGCCGACGACAGGTTGATCTTCGCCAGCTCGAGGTTGAGCCGGAAACCGTTGCGGTCCTCCTCCGTCCATTCACCGGAGCCCGCGATCCGCGGCAGCACCGAGGCGAGGAACGCCGCGTCGACGTCCAGGCCGCCGAGCCGCTGGATGCCCTTGGAGGACTGCTCGATGAAGGTGCCCTCGAACGACTGCAGGACCGTGACGTCCAGCGTGCCCCCGCCCCAGTCGAAGACCAGGACCCGCTGGTTCTGGCGGATGACCCGGGCGTGCGCCATCGCCGCCGCGGTCGGTTCGTTGATCAGGGCCATGACCTCGATGCCCGCCAGGCCCGCCGAGAGCTTCGTCCGGTACCGGGCCAGCCCCCGGCTGTTGGCGGGAATCGTCACGACGGCCTGATCGAGGCGGCTTGCGAAGCCCGCCTCGGCGGCCTGCGTCTGGAGATGCCGGAAGAAGATGGCCGCGGCCTCCTCGACCTTGAGCTGCTCGTTGCCGATCATCACGGTGTCCTCGGTGGCGAACAGCCGCTTGACCGCCTCCAGCCGGCTGTTGCCGAGCCGTTTGGCTTCCCAGCCGAAGACCGGCGGGCGATTCGCGACGATGCCGATGACCGACGGCAGGACGTGGTCGAAGCCGGCGCTGCGCCAGGCGTCCGGGGGCGTGTCGAGCGCTACCGCCTCGACGGTCGTCGCCGTTGCACGGGCCACGACACTGTTGGTCGTGCCGAAGTCGATGCCGTAGGCGTCGTTCGAGCCGATCATGCCATTCCTCCTTGCGGTACGTCTTCGGCCACGTCACGGTGCCGGGCACCGGAGTCACGTTGTTCGGGTGCGACGGCCGGCATCCGGCGGGCCCGCCCGAGCCGGATCACCCGGCCGGTCAAGGTGTCCACGTAGGCCGGCTCGATCACCTGGTACTCGCCGCCCCGGTCGGCGACGAGCTCGAACAGCGTGTCGCGTCGAGGGTCCTGCGGGTCGTCGACCCTGAGCAGTGCCGCCTGCTCGAACCAGGAGTCGACCAGCTTCGTCAACTGGTCCGCGTCGGCGGCGTGGTTGAGCGCGACGTCGAGCTGTACGAGCTGCGACAGGTGGTTGAGACGTGCGGAGACGGCGTTGACGACCTGCTTGCGCAGCCCGTCGTAGGCCTCGGCCGCGGCCGACGACGACGGCTCACGGACCATCAGCACCGTTTCCATCTTGTCGATGCGCCGGTCCAGCAGGTCCAGCGCGCCGACGATCTCGGCGAGCTGTTCGATGACCTTGTCCCGATGAGCGAACACTGCAGTCCTCCTGCGATCAGCGATGACGGAGTCACGGCGCGGGTGCATGGATCTGGGACGCCCGTAACAGCGTCAGGTAGCGGAGATAGTCGACGGCGGCGGCCGCCCGCAGTTCCTCCAGTGCGACCTCCGGCAGGCCGTACTGGCGCGGCAGGACCTCCGGGGGCGGCTCCAGCACGCCGTCGCCCTTGACGGTGAAGGCCTCCGGATCCGCGGGAACGCGGTAAAGGTCCATCGCCGCGGCGGGATTGCTGATCCCCTCGTCGACCTCGTTGAGCGCCCAGGTCAGGTCGGTCATCTGGGCGCGGCCGGCGGTGCCCAGCCGGCGCAACGCACGCGCCTTGCGGGCAAAAGCGATGTTTGCCACCTCCCTCGACGACCCGAACGGGATGCCGAGGATGAGGTACGGGTTTCGACTGGTCACGATGGTCCTCACAGCAGCGATCGCAGCCGGGCGATCTCCGTCGCCCACTGGCCGGCAAGGTTGGTCATGAGGTCGCGCTGCTTGACGCGGGGCTCGTCGAGCTCGAATCCGTTCAGCGCCTTGAGGTATGCCCGGCACCGGACGACGTACGTCTCGATCTCGTCGAGCGCCTTCGCCTGCTGCCGGAGGATGGTGGGACGGTTGTACTGGTCCCAGCGCTCGCGGGCGACGAGAGCGTCCCAGACCGTGCCGAACTCGTCCCAGGCCCGTTCGGCGCTGGCCCCGAACGCCACCATCGCGATGCTGACGCACCTGGCCGTTTCCTCGGCGATGTGCTCCCGCTCGGCATCGGTGAGGTCGCCCTGCCGGGCCCAGAACTTGCGTACGGGCGCGAAGATGAGCCGCTGCTCGGCGTGCTCAGCGACCTCGTTGCCATCCTGGCTGATCTTGAAGCAGAGGTGCGCGCCCGCCTGGATGCCGAGAATCAGCTCGTCGACCAGTGTCAGTGCCTGGCCGTCGATCAGGATCTCGATCACACCCGAGAACCCGGCCGCCTTGCCGAAATCCGTGTGCACGACCTCCATCAGCAGCTCGGCGATCCAGTTGCGTTCACGCTCGAGCCACTGCGGGCGGGGGGTCGCCTTCCACTTGCTGACGAGGATCCGGGCGACGTCCTCGAACTGGTCCTTGTAGCCGTCGGCGAGGACCCGGGCCTTGGTCGTGTAGTACCGCAGCGCCTCGCGCTGTGCGGCGTCACCCGATCGCAGGGTGCCCTTCGCGAGCCAATCCTTGTCATTGACGAAGGAGAGGTCGAGCAGCGTCGCGTAGAACCCGAGATCTTCCTGCGGCTGACCGAGCGCCTCACGTACCAGCTGCGCGAGCGGCTCGGGGTAGTCCTTGACCTTGTCGTCGGCCAGCCACAGCCCGATGGCCCGCAGCATGGCGTTCTGCCTGACCTGTGGATCGGCGGTCGACCGCAGCACCGTGCTCAGGTGCGGCAACACCGGCAGGCAGCCCTGCTCCGCGGCGACCAGGGCGGCGTTGACGGCGAGGCCGGTGGTGAGCTGGCTGGCGAGCGCCTCGTGCAGCACCCGCAACGCCTCACCCGCGGCACCTTGCTGCCATTGCGCGTAGGCCACCATGTTCTGCGCCTCGTTGCGGACGCGCTCCACCGTCGACGTGTCGGCGAGCCGCCGCCCGACGACGATGACGTCACCCCATCGACCCTCGAACACGTGCCGCTGGGCGTCACACAGGTCGATCCAGGCGCCGAGCTCCGGATACTTCGCCCGCCGCTCGGCATCGAGGACGAGTTCGCCGCGGTTCGCGACGTCCCGCAGCAGCGGCCAGCAGGACGGGTCCCGGGCGATCTCGTCGGGAACCTCCCTTGCCTGCCCCGGCGCGCTCTGGCGCAACGCGTCCACCAGCTGCAGCACCACCCGCTCGACCGGTCGCACCGCGTCGGGGTCCTGGAACCGGCCCGTCTCGACGAACTCGCGCAATGCCCGGTAGTGGCGCACCGCCGGGTCGGCGGCAGGCAGCGTCGCCAGTTCGGCGTCGTCACCGGCCAGGAAACACCGACGGGCCAGCTCGGCGGTGAAACCGGCCTCCCGCAGGTCGGCGACGCTGGTGCTGCCCGGCTCGGTGCGGCCGCGCAGGTACGCCGTGACCGACGCCGGCAGCGGACCGGCGTCGGGCGGCACACGGGTCAGGACCCGCCGGTCGATGAGCTCGTCGAGCAGCGCGAAGGGCAGCGCACCGAGGGCGGGCACCGCGCCGTCGAGCGAGCTGCCCGCCATGCCGGCCAGGTAGGCATCGAATGCCACCATGGCCGGCGCCGGCACCGGCGGCAGGGACGGGAGACGCTGCGACTGTGCGATGGCGGACGCCACGTGCGTCAGCACGCCTGGCGGATGCCCGCCGGACCGCTCCACCAGTCCCGCGAACGACTGCGCCAGCTCGACGGCGCTCGGTGACGGTCGCCTGCCGAGTGCCGCCTGCAGCGCAGCGGCGTCCGGTGACGTCGCCACGAACGGTGCGAGCAGCGCGCGGGCCCGTGCCATGTGTCCGGGATCGGCTTGCAGCTGCGCCGCCAGACGAGCCAGCAGCGGCACTCGCGCGACGTATCCGTGCGGCGGCAACGCTTCCAGGCAGCCGAGCAAGGTCGGCACGTCACCGGCCTGCGCCGCATGCCATGCGCGATACCAGCTGAGCTCCGAAGCGGGCAGTTGCAGCTCGTCGGCCCGGGCCCCGAGGCCGAGCGTGAGCAGATCGAGTGCGGCTGCCCGGCGGGCGCCGACGCTGGCCATGGCCAGTCGCATCGCGGTCGAGTCGACCAGCTCGATCGACCAGCCACCCTTGACGGCGTCGGTCCGGCGGGCCTGATTCGTCGCCCACAGCCGCCCGGCCGCCCCGAACACCACCGGCGGCGGAACGGTTGTCCGCGGGTACGCGTCGAACTGCGACAGCGGCACCGACGTGAGATTGTCGCCTTTGGACAGCACGCCGACGGCGTCGGGCTGCTCGTCGACGGCGACGGCGAACTTCGACATGAGCCGGCCGCCCATGTTGACCACCCGTCCGACCCTCTCCGCGCCCGGCGCGGGCCCGTCGAGGGGCATCTGGCACTGACCGCAGACCTGCGCCAGGTCCACGGTGGCCCCGCAGGCCCGGCACCATCCTGCTGCCGGCCCCAGGTCGCCGTCGGCTGCCCGGCGTTGCGTTGGTAGCTGCACGCCGGGCGTCGCCGGAAGTCCGCTCGTCACTGCCCTGCCGCCCTTCCCGCTGTCGACCGCGGTCGCCTGCCCGTGCGGGCAGTGGTTCTGGCCGACACTGACGGACAGCCGATGTGGGAGGGTCGAACACCATGGATGACGACGAGCAGATCGCAGCCGCACTCGCCGAGGCCTTGAAGATCGACCCGGCGATCGCGGGCGACCCCGCGCGGCTGTCCCGTGCCCTGCTGGACCTGCTGCCCCACCAGCCACGCATCGTCCGGCTGCTCACCCTCGGCGCCGAACTCGGCCTGCCCTCGGCAACACCGACCGAGGCGCTTGATCGGCTGACCGGCGACGGCGGGCTCCAGCCGGATGTCGCCGTCCGGGTGCTCGCCCACTTCCGATCAGCGATCTCAGGTGAGCCGTTCGAACCGACGGTCGAACCTGTCGGCCGGCCGACCACGATCCGACTGGGGGTCCGGCCGGACGGCCAGGTGACCACGGCGGCGATCTCAGCGTCCGGGGTCTACGCAGTGGACACGGCCCTGACCGCCCGCCCGGGCACCCCGACCCGGTGGCGCCGGATCGCCACGCCGGCAGCCTCGCCGTCCCGTGACGCGGCCCTCGTCGTCGGCACCGGATCCGCGACGATCCTCTGGTCGGACACCGACGGCGTGTACGCCCGCGACCTCACCGGAGGCGAACCCCGGCTGGTGGTCCCGTGCGACCAGCCGCGATACCCACTTGCCGTGCTCGCCGCCGGGTCGGGCAGCCTCGACGTCCTCTGGACCGCGGACCGCACCACCCTGCGTCACACCCTGGTCCGCGACGGGCTGCCGGCACCCGAGCCGGACGACGTCCCGATCGGCGGCAGACCCGGCGAACGCCTGAAGTGTCTGGAGATCGCCCGCGAGAACGAGCACCGGGCCTGGCTGGCGGCCCTGACCGACCAGGACCGGCTGCTGGTCGCACGATGGGACCTGACGATCGGCGACGTCCCGGCATGGACGGAGGTTGTTCCGCCGACCGGCCTGGCGGCCGCGTCGATCGTCCAGCTCGCCGGACAGCCGACGGTGCTGGCCTGCACGCCGTCCGGCCATCTGCTGAGCACCGACGCCCCCCGGGCCTTCACCGGCCAGGCGGCGTGGCACACCGTCGACCGTCCGGCGGCGCTGCCCGCACCGACCGGCGCCTGTGCACTGAGCGCCGCGTCATCGGGCGGCGTCGCATGGTTGGCGGTGGGCGAGGAGAGCGGCGCCTGGCTGGCCCGCCTGGCCCTGCGCGGCGAGGTCCCCGTCATCGGGGCGCCGCACCGGCTCCAGACCTAACGGGTGTGCGGTGTCACCCGGCGGACGATCGCCACCAGCGCGTCGGCGACCTGCCGCGGATCGCCGACGTCGAGCAGGTGGATGCCGGCCCGAAGCCCACTGAGCGCCAACACGTCCACGCCCGGCGGCGCCACGATGTGCACCTGCGGCGGATGCGCCAGCGCCCTGTCGAGCGCTTCCCGGGCCAGGAGAAGCTCCGCCGGCGCGTCGGTCGGCAACCCGTCGGCGACCACCACGACCACCGGCTCGGCGTGCCGCACCCGGTCCGCCGCCAGCTGCGCGGAGTCCGCCGCCGCGGTCTCGGCGACGAGCCGCAGTCCCGCGGCCATCGAACTGAACCCGCCGGCCACCAAACCGGGCAACGACACCACGTCGGCGACAGCCGTCAACGGCATCCGCACGACGGCACCGGCGCCGTAGGACACGAGGCACAGCCGCGCCGCAGCACCACCGACGGCCTCGACCGCTTCCACAATCCCGGGAAGAGCCAGGTTGCAACCGGCGTTGACGTCGTCCAGCACCGTCGATCCGGAGGTGTCGATCAACAGGTACACCGACGGCGTCTCATGAGGAACCCGCATGTCACGCAATTGGACCACAGACCACACGTGCCGCTACAGGCCGGCTTCCACGCCGACTGCCACCAGAGCCGGCGACGCCTCAAGTCTCCGCGCGGAATGACCCTCAGGCGCGGGCGGCGGAGGCGACGGTGGCGCCGTGTGCGGCAGTTTCACCGAGTGCGACCGGTGCTCCCGCGCGATCCGCATCACCTCGCAGCCGGCGCCCGGCAGGCACATCACGAGCCAATGAATATTCACTGATCTCACAATCAGTTCGAGACTATTTATCTGGTCGTTTCCGACATCGGCCGGACTGCCTGCCCCCCACGCGTCGGATCTGATCGATACGTTTTGCGGGCTCGGGCGCCTACCTGCCCGCTCGTAGATTGGATCTGCAGGATGCACACTGATGGTTCACGGGGGCAGCGCAGACGCAGGGTCACGGTCGCGCTGACCATGCTCTTCTCCGCACTTCCCACGCTCATGCCCGACGTCGCGTCCGCCGCACCGGCGGGCCCACCGGCGAATCCGGCCTCCGTCACGCTCACCGCCGAGCAGGCCCTGATCCAGGCGAAGGCGACCCGCAAGCCGGTCGACGTGACCGGCTCGACCACTGCGACCGACACCCTCGTCGCCAACCCGACCGGCACGTTCACGCTCACCCGCGGCGCCTCGCCGGTTCGTAAGCGGGTCGGCGGGCAGTGGAAGACGCTCGACGCGACGTTGCGCCGCAACGGCGACGGCACGATCAGTCCGACGGTGACGACCAGTGGCCTGCGGCTGTCCGGCGGCGGCTCCGGCCCGGCCGTCACGCTCACCGACACCGGCCGGTCGCTCGCGCTCGACGTGCCGTTCGCCCTGCCGGCGCCGGTCCTGGCCGGCGCGACCGCCACCTATGCCGGGGTGCTGCCCGGTGTCGACCTGCAGCTGATCGCCGACACGCAGGGCGGGGTCCGGCAGGTGCTCGTCGTGCGTGACGCGGCCGCGGCCGCGAACCCGGCGCTGGCGAAGCTGCGGATGGGCACCAGGACGGCCGGGCTGTCCGTCACCGCGGACGCGGCCGGCAACCTCACCGCCGCCGATGCGAAGGGCAGGGCGGTCTTCAGCGCCGCCGCGCCGATCATGTGGGACTCGGCCACGCCGGCGACGGCCGGCGCGATGCGGTCCGTGACGCCAGGCGCCCCGGAGGAGCCGTCCACGGCCGAAGGGCCGGGCTCGCACGCGCGGACCGCGCAGCTCGGCACCGCGGCGAAGATGACGTCGGCGACCAGCGGTGAGATCGACCTGGTGCCGGACGCCACCGTGCTGAAGGGCGCGGCCACCACGTACCCGGTCTACATCGACCCGGGCTGGGTGCCGACCAGCCCGGCCAGGAGCGGCTGGGCCACGGTCACGGCCAACTACCCGGGCAGCAACTACTGGAACAACACGCCGGACCCGCAGGGCCGGATGCAGGTGGGCAACTCCGGCTCGATCAAGTCCCGGACGCTGGTCAACTTCGCGATCCCGCTCAGCACCCTCGCCGGCGCCACCATCCAGGAGGCGAAGCTGTACGTGCTCAACGCGTACTCGTACAGCTGCGCGACGAAGCAACTGAACATCACCGCGCCGAGCGCGACCCTCACCTCGGGCAACGCCAACTGGAACGCGTGGAAGGACAGCATGGGCAGCGCCGTCGCCACCGGCACGTTCGCCCACGGGCACGACAGCAGCTGCGCGGCGGCCGGGGAGTCGTTCATCGTCACCGGCACCATTGCCGCGGACGTCGCCGCATGGCGCGGCACCCGCACGTTCGGGATGATGGGCGGTGACGAGAACGTCGGCAACTACAAGGAGTTCAACACCGCCCAGACGACGCTTTCGGTCACCTACAACCACGCGCCGGACAAGCCCTCCGAGCTGAGCACGTCGCCGGCGTCGGCCTGTGGGGCGAGCCCGCCGTCGACGATCGGTGACGGCAACGTCAGCCTGTACGCGAAGGCGTACGACGCCGACGGCAGCACCCTCGGCGTCACGTACGAGCTGTGGAAGACCTCCGACGCCAGCCACACCCTGCTCGCCTCGTCGGACCCGGCGCTGCTGACCACCCCGTCGAACACCAAACCGGTGCTCGTCGTGCCGGTCGCCACGCTACGGACCGCGGCCGCGGGGGCCCTCACCCAGTTCTCCTGGCGGGTGAAGGTCACCGACACCACCTATGAGAGCCCGTGGTCGGACACGTGCACGTTCGCCTACGACCCGACCCGGACCGGTGCGCCGACCGTGACGAAGCCGGCGAGCACGACGATCGGGCAGCCGGCGACGTTCACGATCGCGGGCCCGGCCACCGGCCCGGCGCCCACCGGCTACCTGTACCAGCTCAACGCCGGCCCGCCGACCCAGGTCACCGCGACGTCGGGCAACGCCTCCATCACGGTCACCCCGAACCGGTCCACCAACGTGCTGACCGTGACGAGCCTGTCGGCCGGCAGCAACATCGGTGACAACGCCACCGTCGTGTTCAACTCCACCGCCGCAGCAGCCGCCGCCGACCAGGACACCACCGGCGACGGCAAGGCCGACCTGCACACCGTCGGCGCCGTCAACGGCCTCCCGGCCGGGCTCTGGCAGGCCCGCGGCACCGGCACCGGCATCGACGTGGCCGGTATCAACGTCGGCGCCAACGGCAACGGCGTCGTCGGCGACAACCTGCCGACCAACTTCACCGGCGCCCAGACCGTCACCGGCCGCTTCACCGGCACCGGCCTGCAGGACTTCCTGGTGTACTACCCAGGCGGCGCCAACCCCGGCAGCGGAATGATCATCAGCGGGATCGGCGACGGCTCGATGCTGCAGGCACACCGTTCCGGCAACGAGCACACCATCTCCGCCGGGATGCTCAGCGACATCAACAGCCTCAACCCGCTGCAGGTGGTCAACGCCTACAACAGCGCGGGGCAGGGCCTGGCCTACCCGGACCTGCTCACCGTCAACGGCGACACCACGAACGGCTACTACCTCACCTACATCGCGAGCCAGAACGGCCTGAACAACTACCAGTTCCCGGTCCAGCTGACCACGGCACCACCGGTGGCCGGCACCACCTGGCAGGCGTGGACGATCACCACGGCACAGACGGCGTCGGGCACGCAGATGTTCCTGTGGCACAAGGCGACCGGCGCACTGCACCTGTGGAAGAACGTCACGGTCGACCTCGGGTCCGGCGCGTTGAGTTACACGCAGTACCAGCTGTCATCGAGCTGGAACACGAACGCGACGATCGCGCTGCAGGCGGCGGACATCAACGCCGACGGCACCGCCGACCTGTGGACCGTCGGCGCCTCCTCGGCCGTGCAGGCATGGCTGGTCGGCAACCTCACCGGCAGCACCGGCACCATCACCGGCAAGGGCAACCAGACGCTCATCACCTCCGAGCACTACTGGCCGCTGAACACTTTGACCAGCAACACCGTCGCGGACACCACCGGCGGCAGCACCCTGACCGCCTCCGGCTCCGCCGGCAACGTCGTGCAGCACACCGGTGACACGTTCGATCCGAGCATCCGGCTCAACACGACCGCGTCCGGCACGGTCGCCGCCGGCGCGAACGGGACCCTGATCGGCAGCTCGCCAATCATCAACACCAATGCGTCGTTCTCGGTGTCGGTGTGGGTCAAGCCGACCGCCGCCGGCGGCGTCATCATCTCCGAGGACGGCGCACACACCGCGCGCTTCTACCTGTCCGACAACGCGGCGGACAACACCTGGCGGTTCGGCATGGCCACCTCCGACACCGCCGCGGCGACCTACGACACGGTGACCGTACCGGCCGGCAATCAGCTCGGCGTGTGGACCCACCTGGTCGCGGCCTACGACGCACAGTCCGGCGCGATGACGCTCTACATCAACAAGGTCCACAGGGGCACCGCGCAACACGGCAACGCTGTGACCTGGCCGGCAACCGGCGGATTCGTCCTCGGCAGCGCAATCTTCAACAACGCCCGGGGGTCATACTTCGCCGGACAACTCAGCGGCGCCCAGGCCTGGAACAGCCGGCTCACCGCGGAGATGGTCGGATCACCGGACGGCGGGAGCGCGAGGTCGCCCGGCAAGGTCGACGTCAACGGCGACGGCAAGGCCGATCTCATCGCGCAGAACGGAACCGACACCTGGGTCCGGCTCTCCACCGGCACGTCCTTCGCGACCCCGGTCCAATGGTCGAACGGCGCCTTCGCCGGCCAGATCGCCAACCACATCGGCGACGTCAACGGCGACGGCAAGGCTGACCTCATCGCGCAGAACGGAACCGACACCTGGGTCCGGCTCTCCACCGGCACGTCCTTCGCGACCCCGGTCCAATGGTCGAACGGCGCCTTCGCCGGCC
>NZ_JBVJIJ010000020.1:254829-274308 GCF_055586325.1 Dactylosporangium sp. NPDC051087
CCAGATCGCCAACCACATCGGCGACGTCAACGGCGACGGCAAGGCCGACCTCATCGCGCAGAACGGAACCGACACCTGGGTCCAGATCTCCACCGGCACGTCCTTCGCGACCCCGGTCCAATGGTCAAGCAGCGCCTTCGCCGGCCAGATCGCCAACCACAACAGCGACGTCAACGGCGACGGCACAGCCGACCTCATCGCGCAGAACGGAACCAGCACCTGGGTCCAGATCTCCACCGGCACGTCCTTCGCGACCCCGGTCCAATGGTCAAGCAGCACCTTCACCGGCCAGATCGCCAACCACAACAGCGACGTCAACGGCGACGGCACAGCCGACCTCATCGCACAGAACGAAACCAGCACCTGGGTCCAGATCTCCACCGGCACGTCCTTCGCGACCCCGGTCCAATGGTCAAACGGCGCCTTCACCGGCCAGATCGCCAACCACGGCTGAGACACCACGACCACAAGGCTGCTGTCGACGCGGCGTCAGCCGAACGTTGGAGACGTCAAGACGAACGCATAGACAGCTTCGACGACGACGGAGGTGCCTGCCGGCCAACGGCGCGCCGGCAGGCACCTCCACGAACGTCAGACGCCGAGATGGGCAGCGCTGGGCCCAAATTCGGGGCGGACAAGGAGGAGCATCGGTGGCCTCCCGCGCGCTGACGCCCACCCGCAACCCTCCGGGGACGCACAAGAGAACGACTCTCAGGCGCGGGAGCGGAGGCGGCGGAGCATGCGGGGGTCCTCGAAGCCGGCGGCGCGGGCGGCGGATTCGACGGTGGCGCCGTGGCCGATGAGGTGTTCGGCGCGTTCCAGGCGCAGGAGCTGCTGGTAGCGCAAGGGGGTCAGGCCGGTGGCGGTGCCGAAGAGGCGGGTCAGGGTGCGGGAGCTGACGCCGGCGGCCACGGCCAGGTCGCGCAGGGGCAGGCGGTCGGTGAAGCGGGCGTCGATGACGTCCTGGACGCGGTGGACGACGTCGGACAGGTGGGCCCGGTGCCGGAGCATGGCGCTGTCCTGCGGGTCGTCGCCGTTGCGGCGGGCGTAGACGACCATCTCGCGGGCGATCTGGGCGGCGGTGCCGGGGCCGTGCCGGGTGGCGACGAGGTGCAGGGCCAGGTCGATGCCGCTGGCGATGCCCGCCGAGGTGACGACGCGGTCGTCGATGACGAAGAGGACGTCCTTGAGGACCTTCGCCCGCCGGTACCGCGAAGCCAGCCGGTCCTGCAGCAGATGGTGGGTGGTGCACCTGCGGCCGTCGAGGAGTCCGGCCTGGCCGAGCGCGTCGGCGCCGGAGCAGACGCTGGCGCAGGTGCCGCCCGCGGCGTGGTGGCCGGCGAGCCACTCGCGGGCGGCGCCGCTGAGCCGGCCGTTCATGGGGTAGCCGTGGCTGCGCCAGCCGGGCACCACGATGAGGTCGGACGGGTCCAGGGGCAGCAGGCCGGTGGTCCGGCGGACCGGGAGCCCCTGGGCGGAGGGGACGTCGTCCTGCTCGGCCGCGTAGTGCAGTGCGTAGTCCAGGCCGAGGTCGCGGGCCGTGGAGAAGACCTGCGCGGGGCCGGCCAGGTCGAGCAGGTGCAACTGCGGAACCAACAGGAAGACGACTCTCATCAGCCGATGAGCTCCTTCACCGTCGCGATCGTCGCGAAGCGGCCGGCGAGCGCGTACTCGGTGCGGGCGATGACGTCGTCGGTGGAGAGGGTGCGCGGGCTGGCGAGGATCTCGTCGTACGGCAGGTGCCGCTCGTCGCGGTGCGGGATCGGGAACGTGGCGGTGGCCTCGGTGACGAACGTGACGTCGTAGCCGAGGTCGCCGGCCACGCGGGTGGTCGTCTCGCAGCACAGTTCGGTCTGGATGCCGGTGACGATCAGGTGGCGGATGCCCTCGGTGGTGAGCAGCTGCTGCAGGCCGGTCGTGGTGAAGCTGTTGGCGGACGTCTTGGTGATGACCGGCTCGTCCGGCAGGGGTGACAGCCCGTCGATGGGGCGGACGTGGCCGTTGCGCGGGTCGAAGACGTTGTCGACCTCGTGGTGCAGGATCCACACGATCAGGTCACCGCGGGCGCGGGCGAAGTCGATCAACGGGTTGACCGTCGCGACGATGTCGGGGTTGGAGACGGCGGCCCAGCTGGGGCGCTGGCGGAAGGACTCCTGGATGTCGATGACGAGCAACGCGCTTCTCATACGGAGGATCCTGGGCCCGCCGGGACGTCCGGAACAGGCACCGACGAGCCCGGGACCGGACCGATGTGGTCACGCGCGATGCGCTGGCTCACCCAGTACAGGACGAGCAGCAGCAGGGCGAGGGCGAGCAGCGCGGACCCGAGGGTGTTGACGCCCGCGCGGGCGAGCAGGACGCCGATCGCGGTGGGGACGAGTGCGCCGCCGAGGCCGGCGCCGGCGATCTGCAGGCCGATCGCCCGGTCGGCGTGCGCGGCCCCGACGCGGTCGGCGGTGGTGAGTGTGAGCAGCGGGAAGACGGGCGCGGCGGCGAAGCCGATGACGGCGAGACCCGCGACGGCGAGCCAGCCGGGGCCGGGCAGCGCGACCAGGAACGCCCCGGCGGCCATGCCGATCATGCAGGCGGCGATGACGCGGTGCACGCCGAGCCGGTCGGCGACGGCGCCCTGGACGACGCGGCCGAGGAAGAGCATGGCCCAGTAGCCGGAGACGCACACGCCGGCGACCGCGTCGCTGACCCCTCGGCCCTCGGTGAGCAGCAGGAACGCCCAGAGTCCGGCGCCGGCCTCGACGGCGACGTAGACCCCGAACGCGACCACCTGCAGCCACACGACGGGCAGCTTGAGGGTGTCCCTGCCTCGTTGCGGCGTCTCGTGTACGGGCACCGGCGCCCGCCCCCAGCTGCGGGCGTTGAGCACGAACGCCAGGGCGAGGCACAGCTGGGCGGAGGCGACGAACGCGTAGCCGAGCCGCCACGGCGATCCGGCGCTGATCACCGAGGTCATGATGAGCGGACCGGTCGCGACCCCGAGCCCGAAGCAGGCGTGCAGCCAGTTCATGTGGCGGGCGTTGAAGTTCGCGGCGGCGTAGGCGTTGAGCCCGGCGTCGATCGCGCCGCCGCCGAACCCGCCGAGCAGCGCGCACGGCACGACGAACCAGAAGCTGGGGGCGAGCGCGTAGCCGGCGAGGGCGAGGCTGGCGGCGGCGGTGCTGCCGGCGAGGAGCCAGCCGACGCCGATCCGGCCGAGCAGGAACCCGGCGGCGACGCTGGAGGTGAGATAGCCGGTGGTCGCGGCGACGAGCAGGTAGCCGACCGACTCGGTCGACACCTCGAAGGTGCCGGCCATGAACGGCCAGCCGACGCCGAGCAGCCCGTCGGGCAGGCCGAGGCTGATGAACGCGAAGTAGGCCAGCACCAGCAGCGACGTTCTCACACGAGGATCGTACGGGTTCCATTATTCGGGAAGTCTCTCCCAATATTAGAGACGCAAATACTAGAGTCCGGGACATGGCCAACAACGTCTACACCCACGGACATCACGAGTCGGTCCTGCGCTCCCACCGCTGGCGCACCGCCGAGAACTCCGCCGCCTACCTGCTGCCGGTGCTGCGTCCGGGCATGACCCTGCTGGACGTCGGCGCGGGCCCCGGCACGATCACCGCCGACCTGGCCGCCGCCGTCGCTCCCGGCGAGGTCACCGCCCTGGAGGCGACGGCCGAGGCCCTGGAGGTCACCAAGGCCGGCGTGCAGGGCGTCTCGTACGTCGTCGGCGACGTCCACGCGCTCGACTTCCCCGACGACAGCTTCGACGTCGTGCACGCCCACCAGGTGCTGCAGCACGTCGCCGACCCCGTGCAGGCACTGCGCGAGATGCGCCGGGTCTGCAAGCCGGGTGGCTATGTGGCGGCCCGCGACAGCGACTACGCGGCGTTCACCTGGTTCCCCCAGCTGCCGGAGCTGGACGAGTGGCTGGCGCTGTACCAGCGGATGGCCCGGGCCAACGGCGGCGAGCCCGACGCGGGACGGCGGATGCTGTCCTGGGCCCGCGCGGCCGGCTTCACCGACGTGACGGCGACCTCCAGCACCTGGTGCTTCGCCGACGACGGGGACCGGGCCTGGTGGGGCGGCATGTGGGCGGACCGGGTCCGCGCCTCGGCGATGGCGGCCCAGGCCCTCGCGAGCGGCGTGCCGCAGGAGGACCTGGAGCGGCTGTCCGGCGGCTGGCGGGCCTGGGCGGCCTCACCCGACGGCTGGCTGTCCATCCTGCACGGCGAGATCCTGGCCCGGGCCTGATCTAGGCTCGACCCGTGGAGAGACCCCTTGTGACCGTGTGCCGGGACTGCTGCTGCGGGTCGCCACGCAAGCACCCGGACGTCGACCATGCCGGGCAGGTGGCCCGGCTCAGGGAGACGCTCGGCACGGCAGGGGTGCGGGTCAGCGGCTGCCTCGACGCGTGCGAGCGGTCCAACATCGTGGTCGTGCACCCGACCCCCGCGGCGCGGCGGGCCGGGGCGCGGCCGGTGTGGCTCGGCTACCTGCTCGACGACGCCGCCATCGGCGACCTGACCGCCTGGGTCGAGGCCGGCGGTCCCGGCGTCGCGCCGCTGCCGCCGATCCTCGAGCTCTACCTCACGAAGGCGGGTAGCGACGTGGGGTGAACACCACGGGGGCGCCGTCGCCGCGGTCGACCAGCCGGGTCTGCGACGAGCCGAAGATGAGCAGCGTCCGCATGTCCACCTCGGCCGGGTCCAGGTCGGCGAGGCGCACCACCCTGACCCGCTCCCCCGGCCCGCCGACGTCGCGGCCCAGCACCACGGGGGTGTCCGGGGAGCGGTGCCGCAGCAGCAGGTCGCGGGCCGCCTCGACCTGCCAGGTGCGGCTCTTCGACCCGGGGTTGTAGACGGCGATGACGAGGTCGGCGCCGGCCGCGGCCTCGAGGCGGGCCGCGATCACGTCCCACGGTTTGAGCCGGTCCGACAGCGACAGCACACAGAAGTCGTGGCCCAGCGGCGCGCCCGCCCGGCTGGCGACCGCCTGCGCCGCGGTCAGCCCGGGCAGCACGCGGACCGGTACGTCCTTCCAGCGGGGTTCGGCGGCGACCTCCAGTACCGCGGCCGCCATCGCGAACACGCCCGGGTCGCCGGACGACACGACGGCGACGCGGCGGCCGTCCTTCGCGAGGGACAGGGCGAACTCGGCCCGCTCCGACTCCACCTTGTTGTCCGAGGCGTGCCGGCGCTGCCGCGGGTTGGCCGGAATCCTTGCCAGGTACGGGGCGTAGCCGACGAGGTCCTCGGCCGCCTCGACCGCGGCGAGCGCCTCGGGGGTGAGCCAGTCCCGCCCGGCGGGGCCGAGCCCGACGACGACGACCTCACCGGCGGCGACGGCGGGCGGCCCGGCCCGCAGCGCCGACGCGGTGTCGGCGTGCACCCGGCTGGGCAGCAGCGCGAGCGAGAAGTACGGCACGTCTGCCGGGTCCACAGTGGACAGCGGGGCGACACGTTCCTTCGCCGTCGTGGCGCGCTCGACGTACCAGGCGTCGTCGAGGCGCCCCGCGCGCTCCAGCGCGTCCCGTACGGCACCGAACGTGCGGCCGAGCTTCATGACCGCGGCGGAGTCGGTGGCGGCGAGCCGCTCGGCGAGGACGTCCGCGGGCAGCGTCCCGGGCAGCACGGTGAGGACCTCGTCGCGCTCCACCAGGGGCCGGCCGAGGACCGCCGACGCGCCCGACACGGACGTGACCCCGGGCACGACCTCGGTGGGATACGCGTGCGCGAGCCGCTTGTGCATGTGCATGTACGAGCCGTAGAAGAACGGGTCGCCCTCGCACAGCACGACGACGTCCCGGCCGGCGTCCAGGTGCGCGGCGAGCCGGGCCGCCCACGCGTCGTAGTGCTCCTCGATGAGGGCCCGGTAGTCGCGGACCTCCTCGGTGGTCACCGGGTAGACGAGGGCCTCCTCGATCTGCCCCTCGCGCAGGTACGGCTCGGCGATCGACCTCGCGATGCTGCGCCCGTGGCGGGCACTGTGGAACGCGACGACGGGCGCGGCGGCGACGATCCGGGCCGCCTTGACCGTCACGAGCTCGGGGTCGCCGGGGCCGAGCCCGACGCCGTACAGCCGACCCGTCACCGCTGCACTGTCCACTGTGGTCATTCCTTCTCGTCCGCGATGGCGTTGACGGCGGCGGCCGTCATCGCGCTGCCGCCCCGGCGGCCGTGCACGACCAGGTGCGGCAGGTCGGTGGCGGCGAGCGCCACCTTCGACTCGGCCGCGCCGATGAACCCGACGGGGATGCCCAGCACCGCCGCGGGCCGGGGCGCGCCGGCCGCGATCATCTCGAGGAGCCGGAACAGGGCCGTGGGCGCGTTGCCGACGGCGACGACGGCGCCGCCGAGGCGGTCGCCCCACAGGTCGAGCGCGGCGGCGCTGCGGGTGGTGCCCAGCCGCTCGGCGAGGGCGGGGACGCGCGGGTCGCGCAGCGTGCACAGGACCTCGTTGTCGCGGGGCAGCCGGGCGCGGGTGACGCCGGAGGCGACCATCTCGGCGTCGCAGAGGACGGGGGCACCGTCGCGGAGGGCGGCGCGCGCGAGCCGCACCACGTCGCCGCCGTGCCCCACGTCGGCGGCCAGGTCGACCATCCCGCACGCGTGGATCATGCGGACGGTGACCTGGGCGACGTCGGCGGGCAGCCCGGACAGGTCGGCCTCGGCGCGGATCGTCGCGAACGACCGCCGGTAGATCTCCGCACCGTCCTTCACGTAGTCGTAAGCGGTCACGACGTCACCTCCGCTGCGCTCCGGCGCCGCCGCGCCCCGAGACTGCACCCATGGTGACCAGCCACTCCGCTGCGCTCCGGGCCGGTCACGACACGACCTGGTAGCCGTCGGCGGTCGCGAGCATCTCCACGTGCCTTCCCTTCGGTGCGCCGCAGCGCCGTTCGCAGCCGATCCAGTGCACCGGCAGCGCGTGGTCGAGGCCACCCGCGACGGCGGCCCGGGCGTCGGCCCGCACGTCGGCGAGGGCCTTGGCGCAGCCCGGGCGGCCGGCGCACGCGGTGACCCCGACCCATGGCGAGGCGGGGTCGGTGACCAGCCCGGCCGCCGTCAGCAGGGTCTCGACCGCTCCAGCTTCATCGACCGGCACGTCGGGCACCACGACGGTCCGCCACGGCGTGACGATGATCTCTCCCGGCGAGGCCGCGACGAGTGCCGCCGACTGCTCCTGCGTCAGCAGCCCGAGTGGTACGACCACCGTCAGCGCGACCTGTCCACCGGCCTGCGGTGTCCGGCCGACGACCGGCCCGGCGCCGCCGTCGTGGCGACCGGCGCCCGGCTCGACGGTGGCGTCCAGCCGGGCCGCGACCCGGGCCGGGCCGTCGGTCAGCTCCGCCAGGCGCCACGCGGTGCCGCCCTGCGCGGCGCGCTCCGCCAGGAACGCCCGGGCCGCCGCGAGCAGCAGCCCGGCGGGATCGTCCCAGGTCCGGGCCGCGGCCTGGCCGGCCGGGCCACCGCGGGTCCGGGCCGCGGCCGTGGTGGGGGTGCCGGCGAGCAGGAGGCGGTCGCCGTGGAGGCCGACGTCGCCGCCGAGCGGGGACACGTCGCCGCGGCCGTCGTCGAGCGTCGCCAGGAAGCGGCCCGGCAGCGCGGCGAGGGACGGGTCGGCGCACAGGCCGGCGTCGAACGCGGCCACCACCGGCCGCACGTCCACGAGCCCGGCGCCGTCGCGGCCGCTGAGCGGGCTGGCGATGATGTTGCGCACCCGCTCGTGGGTGTCCGACGGCAGGAGCCCCGCCTGCGACAGCCGCGCGGCGAGCTCCAGCTCCGCGCCCGGCCGCAGCGCCCTGACCTGCACGTTCCCCCGGGAGGTGAGCTCCAGCGCGGGGTCGCCGAGGTCGGCGGCGGCGGCCCGGAGCACGGCCAGGCCCTCGACGGGCAGCCGCCCGCCGGGCAGCCGGACGCGGGCGAGGCCACCGTCGGCCGCCGGGTGGACCTGCACGGCGCCGGGGCACCGGTCCGGGGCGTCGCGTCCGCTGGCAGCCTGCACGCGCCGGATACTACTGCGCAGCGCTTCGCTTGACTCAAGTCTGCGCCGACCGGCAGAGTTGGCGGTGCTGTAACGGCGACGTGTGGAGGAAGCCGGTGAGAGTCCGGCGCGGTCCCGCCACTGTGACCGGGGAGCGAGTTTCCGACGGAGGCCACTGGGCGCGAGCCTGGGAAGGCGCGGGGACGAGCGCCGATCCGGGAGCCAGGAGACTCTCCGCCGCCGGACCTTTCCCGACCGACTTGGGGCGCGGACCCCGAGGGAGGACCCCGGCGTGATCCTGCTGTTGTCGACGTCCGACACCGACCTGCTCAGCGCCCGTGCGAGCGGCGCGGACTTCCGGCTGGCCAACCCGTCCCGCACCGCGGTGGAGGACCTGCCCGCCCTCGCCGAGGGCGCGGACCTGGTCGTCGTGCGGTTCCTGGGCGGCTACCGGGACTGGCAGGAGGGCTTCGACACGCTGCTGCGGCTGCCGGCGCCGGTGGTCCTGCTCGGCGGCGAGGCGCTGCCCGACGCGGAGCTGATGCGGCACTCCACCGTGCCCGCCGGCGTCGCGGCCGAGGCGCACGCCTACTTCACCGAGGGCGGCCCGGCCAACCTGGCCGAGCTGCACCACTTCCTGTCCGACACCGTCCTGCTCACCGGTCACGGCTTCGCCCCGCCGGCGACCACGCCCACCTGGGGTCTCCTGCCGAGGGAGAGCACGGCCGAGGGGCCGACGGTCGGGATCATCTACTACCGGGCGCACCACCTCGCCGGCAACACCGCGTTCGTGGAGACGCTGTGCGAGGCGGTGCAGGACGCCGGCGGGCGGCCGCTGCCCGTGTTCGCCTCCTCGCTGCGGTCCGCCCCGGCGGAGCTGCTCGACACGCTGCGGCAGGCCGACGCGCTGGTCGTCACCGTCCTCGCCGCGGGCGGCACCCGCCCCGCGGACGCGCAGGCCGGCGGCGAGGAGGAGGCGTGGGACGTCGGCGCCCTCGCCGCGCTCGACGTGCCGATCCTGCAGGGCCTGTGCCTGACCAGCTCCCGCGACACCTGGGACGCCAACGACGACGGGCTGTCGCCGCTGGACACGGCCACGCAGGTCGCGATCCCCGAGTTCGACGGCCGGATCATCACGGTGCCGTTCTCGTTCAAGGAGATCGACGCCGACGGGCTCACCGTCTACGTCGCCGACCGGGAGCGGGCCGGGCGGGTCGCCGGGATCGCGGTCGGGCACGCCCGGCTGCGCCACCTCGCCCCCGCCGACCGCAGGATCGTGCTGATGCTCAGCGCGTATCCGACGAAGCACGCCCGCATCGGCAACGCCGTCGGCCTCGACACGCCCGCGAGCGTGGTGCGGCTCCTCGACGCCATGCACGCCCAGGGGTATGTGGGCGCGGACGGGTTCCCGAAGGACGGCGACGCGCTGATGCACACGCTCATCGCCGCCGGTGGGCAGGACGTCGACTGGCTCACCGAGGAGCAGCTGCGCGGCAACCCCGTCCGCATCTCCGCCGAGCGGTACCGGACCTGGTTCCGGACCCTGCCGGACGACCTGCGCGAGGAGATGGAGCGGCACTGGGGCCCGGCGCCCGGTGAGCTGTTCGTCGACACGTCCCGCGACCCCGCCGGCGAGATCGTCCTCGCCGCGCTGCGCGAGGGCAACGTCGTGGTCATGGTGCAGCCGCCGCGCGGCTTCGGGGAGAACCCCGTAGCGATCTACCACGACCCCGACCTGCCGCCGAGCCACCACTACCTGGCCGCCTACCGGTGGCTCGCCGACGAGTTCGGCGCCCACGCCGTCGTGCACGTCGGCAAGCACGGCAACCTCGAATGGCTGCCCGGCAAGACCGTCGGCATGTCCGCGTCCTGCGGCGCCGACGCGGCCCTGGGCAACCTGCCGCTGATCTACCCGTTCCTGGTCAACGACCCGGGCGAGGGCACCCAGGCGAAGCGCCGCGCGCACGCCACCCTGGTCGACCACCTGATCCCGCCGATGGCGCGCGCCGAGTCCTACGGTGACATCGCCCGCCTCGAGCAGCTCCTCGACGAGCACTCGACGATCGCCGCGCTCGACCCGGCGAAGCTGCCCGCGATCCGCGGCCAGATCTGGACGTTGCTGCAGGCCGCCCGGCTCGACCACGACCTCGGCCTGGCCGACCGGCCCGGCGACGACGGGTTCGACGAGCTGATCCTGCACATCGACGGGTGGCTGTGCGAGATCAAGGACGTGCAGATCCGCGACGGCCTGCACGTCCTGGGCGTGGCGCCGTCCGGTGAGGCGCGCGTCGACCTGGTCCTGGCGATGCTGCGGGCCCGGCAGCTGTGGGGCGGCGCGGTCGCGCTGCCCGGCCTGCGTGAGGCGCTCGGGCTGGCGGAGGGTTCCACCGCGCGGGTCACGGTTGACGAAGCCGAGGCGCAGGCCCGTGCCCTGGTCGCGGAGATGGAGTCCCGGGGCTGGCCCACGACCGACATCTCCGACATTTCCGATTCCCCGGATGTGGTACGGGTGCTGGAGTTCGCCGCTCGGGAGATCGTGCCCCGGCTGGCCCGCACCACCGACGAGCTGACGATGGTCCTGCACGCCCTGGACGGCGGGTATGTGCCGGCCGGGCCGAGCGGGTCGCCGCTGCGCGGCCTGATCAACGTGCTGCCGACCGGCCGCAACTTCTACTCCGTCGACCCGAAGGCGATCCCGAGCCGCCTCGCGTGGGAGACCGGGCAGGCGATGGCCGACTCGCTGCTCACCCGCTACCGGGCCGACCACGGCGACTGGCCGCGTTCCGTCGGCCTGTCGATGTGGGGCACCAGCGCGATGCGCACCGCCGGCGACGACATCGCCGAAGCCCTGGCGCTGCTGGGCGTCCGGCCGGTCTGGGACGACGCGTCCCGGCGGGTGGTCAGCCTCGCGCCCATCGACCTCGCCGAGCTCGGCCGGCCGCGCATCGACGTCACGATGCGGATCAGCGGCTTCTTCCGTGACGCGTTCCCGCACGTCGTGGCGCTGCTGGACGACGCGGTGCAACTCGTGGCGGGGCTGGCCGAGTCGCCCGAGGACAACTACGTGCGCGCCCACGTCGCCGCCGACGTCGCCGCTCATGGCGACGAGCGCCGGGCCACGCTGCGGGTGTTCGGCTCCAAGCCGGGCGCATACGGGGCCGGCATCCTGCCGCTCATCGACAGCCGCAACTGGCGCGGCGACGCCGACCTCGCCGAGGTCTACGCCGTCTGGGGCGGCTACGCGTACGGCCGCGACCTGGACGGCCTGCCCGCCCGCGGCGACATGGAGGGCGCGTACAAGCGGATCAGCGTCGCGGTGAAGAACACCGACACCCGCGAGCACGACATCGCCGACTCCGACGACTACTTCCAGTATCACGGCGGCATGATCGCGACCGTCCGGGCGCTGACCGGCCGGGCTCCGGCCGCGTACGTCGGCGACAGCACCAACCCGGACGCCGTGCGCACCCGCACGCTCAGCGAGGAGACCGCCCGCGTCTTCCGCGCCCGCGTCGTCAACCCGCGCTGGCTCGCCGCGATGCGCCGGCACGGCTACAAGGGCGCGTTCGAGCTCGCCGCCACCGTCGACTACCTGTTCGGCTTCGACGCCACCGCCGGTGTCGTCGCCGACTGGATGTACGAGAAGCTCGCCGAGTCCTACGTCTTCGACCCCGAGAACCGCAAGTTCCTCGACGAGTCCAACCCGTGGGCGCTGCACGGCATCACCGAACGCCTCCTCGAGGCCGCCGACCGCAACCTCTGGGAGCACCCCGAGCAGTCGACGCTCGACGCCCTCCGCCAGGTGTACCTGGAAACCGAGGGTGACCTGGAGGACGGCAAGTAGCGAGGCTGTTCGGATTCTCGACAGTTGCCGACCCGCCTCGGGCAGTCCCGGACAGGATGGGAAGCATGGAGCAACCCGACTGGCACGGCCCGCTCACCGAGGCGTACGAGCAGGCGACCCGCTTCCTGACCGGCCTGCCCGACCGGCCCGTCGGCAGCACCGCGAGCGTCGAGCGGCTGCGGGCGGCGCTCGGCGGGCCGCTGCCGGCCGGGGGCACCGACGCGCGGGAGGTCGTCGCCCGGCTCGCCGCGGCCGCCGAGGACGGGATCGTCGCGTCGCCGAGCGGCAGGTTCTTCGGGTTCGTCATCGGCGGGGCGACCCCGGCCGCGCTCGCCGCCGACTGGCTCACCGCCACCTGGGACCAGAACGCGGGACTCTACGCCGCCGGTCCCGCCGCGGCGGTCGTCGAGGAGGTCGCCGGCGGCTGGCTCCGTGACCTGTTCGGCCTGCCGGCGCACACCTCGGTCGGCTTCGTGACGGGCGCGCAGATGAGCCACGTGACGGCGCTCGCCGCCGCCCGGCACGAGGTGCTGCGCCGGGTCGGCTGGGACGTCGAGGCCGGCGGCCTGCACGGGGCGCCGCGCATCACGGTGCTCGCCGGCGCCGACCGGCACTCGACGATCGACCGGGCACTGCGGTTCCTCGGCATCGGCACCGCGGCCCTCACCCCGGTGGACGTCGACGACCAGGGCCGGATGCGGCCGGCCTCGCTGCGTGAGACCCTCTCCGGGGTGGACGGGCCGGTCATCGTCTGCGCCCAGCTCGGCAACGTCAACACCGGCGCCTGCGACCCGGTCGGCGAGATCTGCGACGTCGCGCACGCGGCCGGCGCCTGGGTCCACGTCGACGGCGCGTTCGGGCTGTGGGCCGCCGCCAGCGCCCGGCACCGCCACCTCGTCGCCGGCGTCGAGCGGGCCGACTCGTGGACGACGGACGCGCACAAGTGGCTCAACGTCCCGTACGACTCCGGCCTGGTCTTCTGCGCGCACCCCGACGCGCACCGGGCGGCCATGGGGGTCCGCGCCGCCTATCTCGTCCACGCCCACGGCGACGAGCGCGACGCCATGGACCACAATCCGGAGTTCTCCCGCCGGGCGCGGGGTTTCGCCGTGTACGCGGCGCTGCGCGCCCTCGGCCGCGACGGTGTCGAGGCGCTCATCGACCGCACGTGCGCGCTGGCCTCGCGCTTCGCCGGCCGGATGGGCGACGCCGTGCTCAACGACGTCGTGCTCAACCAGGTCCTGGTCGGGCTGGGCCCGGACACCCCGGCGATCATCGACCGGGTCCGCGCCGACGGCACCTGCTGGGTCAGCGGCACCACCTGGCAGGGGCGGCCGGCGATGCGCTTCTCGGTCAGCAACCACATCACCGACGAGTCGGACATCGACCGCTCAGCCGACGCGATCCTCCGGCTGGCCGGCCGCTGATCCCCGGCGGAACCGGCCGGGCGCGGTCCCGTGCCGGCGTTTGAAGGCGGCGGCGAACGCGAACTCCGACGCGTATCCGACCTCGGCGGCGACGGCGCTCAGCGGTGCGTCGGACTCCCGCAGCAGCCGCGCCGCGATCGTCATGCGCCACCACGTCAGGTAGGTCAGCGGCGGCTGCCCGAGCAGCCCGGTGAAGCGCCGGGCGAACGGCGTCCTGGACAGCCCGGCCTCGGCGGCGAGGCCGCCGACGGTCCACGGCCGTGCCGGGTCGCGGTGCATGGCCTGCAGGGCGGCGGCGACCGGCGGGTCGTTGAGCGCGGCCGCCCAGCCGGTCGTCCCGTGCACCGGCCGCTCCTGCTGCAGGATCCAGGCGCGCAGGATGTGCAGCAGCAGCGTGTCGAGCAGCGCCGGGACGATCGCGTCCGTGCCGAGCCGGGGCCGCTCCAGCTCGCCGGCCAGCAGGTCGACGGTCGCCCGCAGCTCCGGGTGCCGGCCCAGGTGCGCGGGCAGGTGGATGAGCTCGGGCAGGTCGTGCAGCAGCGGGTGCGCGCGGGCGGCGTCGAGGCGATACCCGCCGCAGAGGGTGACCGTGTCCGGGGCGTCCCCCTGGAACGCGACGCGGCGCAGCGCCCCGGGATCGTCGGGGTCGCAGGCCGGCGCCGGCGGTGTCGACGGGCTGTCCGCGAGGGTGTGGCCGCGACCGTGCGGCCGGAGCACCACGTCACCGACGGCGAGCGCGACAGGCGCCGCGCCGGGCCGGACGAGCCAGCACGGCCCCTTCAGGATCACCTGGAAGCCCGCGGATCCCGGCACGGCCGCGAACGCCTGCGCCCACGGCGCGCGCCACCCGACGAGCGCCGAGCGCGGCTGCCCCGTCCGCATCACCGCGATCACGTCGCTGAGCACGTCCACGGCGCCGATCGTACCGGCGCGGGACGATCACGTATGAATGCGGGCGTCACAAGCATGGTTCGTCCTCATGGGGCGCAATACGGTCGACGGGTGAGAGCCATGCGAATCCACCGCCACGGCGGCCCCTCGGTGATCCGTGCCGACGACGTCCCGCGCCTCTCCCCCGGCCCGGGCGAGGTCCTGATCCGGGTCGCCGCGACCTCGTTCAACCCGTCGGACACCGGCCTGCGCGCCGGTCTGCTCCGCTCGGTCTTCACGATCGACCTGCCGTGGACCCTCGGCGGTGAGGTCGCCGGCACGGTCGTCTCGATCGGCGCCGGGGTGTCCGCCTTCGCCGCCGGTGACGCGGTCGTCGGCCGGGTCGACACCGGCGGTACCGCGGCCGAATACGTCACCGCGGCTGCGTCCACGCTCGTCGCCGCGCCCACGACGGTCCCCCTCGCCCACGCGGCCGCTGTCCCGATCGCCGGCCTCACCGCCTGGCAGGCGGTCTTCGACCACGCGCGCCTCGCCCCCGGCCACCGCGTCCTGATCAACGGCGCGGGCGGCGGCGTCGGCGGATTCGCCGTCCAGCTCGCCAAGCACGCCGGCGCCCACGTCATCGCCACCGCCGGCCCGCGCAGCGCCGCCACGGTCCGCCGCCTCGGCGCCGACGAGCTCATCGACTACACGACGACGCCGCTCGCCGCGACTTCTCCTGTCGACGCCGTCCTCAACCTCGTCGCCACCGGCGCGTCCCCGGCGACGCTCCTGCCGCTGCTGCGCCCGGGCGGCGTGCTGGTGTCGGTTACCGTCCCCATGCAGGCGCCGCCCGGGTCGCCGGTGACCGCGGTGCACTTCGTCGCCCGCAACGACACCACGCAGCTCGCCGCCCTGGTCGCCCTCATCGACGCCGGCACCGTCCAGCTCGACGTCTCCGCCACCCGCCCCCTCACCGACCTCGCCGCCGTCCACCGGGACGCCGAAGCCGGCCGTACCCGCGGCAAGATCGTCCTCGTCCCGTGAAACCCTTCGGACGCGCACCGGTCCCTGACCGCTTGTGCCGCTGTCACGGACCCTACTGAGACCTTCCCGACCTGGCGCGCACGGTCAGTGGGTGGTCCGGCCCGAGCACTGTGCGACACGCCCAGTCGCGATCTCTGCGGAGTCTTCCGTCGAGTGTCTCGTCCTGGTGATCACGCTCGAACGCCAGCGCGTTGAAGATCTCCCGGAAGACGGGATCGGCAACATCGGTCGGATCGCAGTTCGCCATCAGCTTCGTGAACATGTTTGCGGCAGCGGCTCGATCGCCGTGCTTCGCCGCCCACACGGCCGCGTCCAGCCAGTTCGCGATGGTGTGCGGATGGCGTTCGCCGAGGATGCGCGCCCGATCCTGCGCGAGCGCGTACGAAAGCTGCGCGGCCAGTTCGATCTGGCCCGCATAACCTACGAACCGCGCAAAGAGCGTCCGCACCTGCAGCACGCGCGGGCTGTCCACGCCGAGCAGCCGCTCGTAGTCGAGCCGGATCTCCTCGAGCATGGCGATCGCCTGTTCGAGGTGCACATCAGCGAGAAAGGAGGCGATGTAGTGCCTGGTCAGGATGGTGTCGTGGTGATCCGTGCCGAGCACCCGCTCATGGTCGCGCAGCACATCCCGCAGCATCTGGAGCGCGACTTCGGAGTTGCCGAGCTTGCCTTGCACGAAGCCGTGCAGACGTCGAGCGGTGAGCGTATCCGCGTGGTCACCGCCGAGGACGCGTAGCAGGTCTGGGATGAACGTTTCGAACATCCTGGCGGCACCTGCCGGATCATGGTAGTCGGCAAGGCATTCCGCCAGTCGCAGACGGGCACGCAAGGTCGCTGGAGCATCGGGTCCCAGGGTTCGTTCTCTATCGTCGAGAATCCCGGTGAGAACGGCGATCGACTGATTCCCGCCGACCAGCATGCGGGCATGGAACGCCGCCGCGACGTCCGCGTCCGCGATCCCGTTGTCGGCTGCCTTCCGGTACGCGAGGACCGCGATGTCGAACATGAAACGCTGGTGTGCCATACCGCCGATCTCGTATGCCTGCTCCGGCGTCGCCCGGGCTATCAACGCCTCCCAGGTGTGCTGTGGTATCCGATCGAGGCCACCAACGTCGATGAGATAGTCGAAGGCCAGCAGGTACCCCTCCGGTGAGGCCGGTAGCAGGAGGCTGCTGGCGCCGTGGACCGCCGTCCTGGCCCACCGGATCGCCGACTCGAGCGGCTCGGGGCGCAGCAACGGCCCGCCCCTGGCGGCAAGATAGCGTTCACTGAGTTCGGCGAGGAACTCGACGGGTTGCGGTTCATGGACGCCCGCACGTCGACAGTCGACGGCTGCCGCGACGAGCGCGGCACCCCGTGGGTGGGCACCGGCACTCCATCCGTTCCGCCAGATCATGACCAGTTCCGGACCCGCCGCGAGCAGTTCGGCGAGGCCGAAGGTTCCCGTCCTGGTCAACGCAGTACGAATCCTTGGGTCCGACCGGCGCACGCCCGCCCGCTTCAGTTCCTCGTCGCTCCACCGGCGCTGCAGTTCCACGACGTTGGCCAGCGCCAGCAGCGCACGAGCGTCACGCCAGGAATCTCGGGTCCCATCGGTCGCATCCGCCTGGGCAGGAGCGCTGAGATGGTCGAATTCCGCGCTGCGTAGCGTTGCCATGATCAGCAGGTCCCGGCCGCTGTCACTGACGAGCCGGGCGACGGTCGCCGAGGTCAATCCACCGGCACCCAGAAACCGTTCGAGGTCGTCCAACCACAGCACACTGCGGCGCTGTTCGAGAAGTGTGGGCAGCACGGCCGCAAGCGACTCACGTCCTGCGGGAGCGAAGAAGAGATGATCGGGGATCGCGGCGCGAACCGCTTCGTAGGCCATACGGGTCTTGCCCGCCGTCGACTCACCGATCAGCAGGACGAATCCCCGGTCCTGGATTGCGTCGGCGAGCTGGAGTTGCACGTCGCGGCTCACGTACGGCGGTACGCGATCCCGAACCCGGCGTCCGTCGACCGTCCGCCAGATCGTCTCGGCCGGATGGACCCGGAGCGCGATCGGATTGTCAAGATCTCGGACTCGACGCGCCTGGCCTGACGAGCCGGTGATCACGAGATGGTCGGGCAGCGCGTCGCGCTGTTCCGAGTGTCGATCCAGCAGGCTGCGCCCTCGCGCGCCCAGGACGCCGACGCCAATCGCGGAGAAGGACGCGACTACGGCGCCCAACGGATGGGGTAGTTGCAGCGCGGCAAGTACACCCGCAGCGGCAACGCTGATCCCCGATGCCACGAGCAGGGTCCAGCCACGGAGGCGGCGCGTGCGCAAGTGGGCCAATTCCATCACGTCCCGACCGACAGGCAGACCTGGAGTAACTTCTATGCTCCGCAACGTAGCCGTACATAGACGTAATCGACGATCCAGATTCAGTGGCGGCGGCGGTGGCGCAAGACGGGAGCCCGCGTGACGGGTCGCGCAGCAACTGCTGGCGGTCGGCGGGAGCCTGCAGCTGCGGCCGTGGGAGCCGGGGCTCGCGGTGAGTCGCAGCGACGCCTGGTTCCCGCACTACCGGGCGTGAAGGACGGTTCAAAGGCGGGCAGTGAGGTAGGCCACGATCGTTGTCGGGTGGCATACATCCGGGATTCAACGGCGGGGCGGGGCGAATACCTTCATGGCGTCGCAAGGACAAACCCCCGGCTCCACCACATATGAAGGAAACGAATCCCAATGAAGCGTCTGCTGATCGCGTCCGCCGTTGCCGGCGCCACCCTGCTGCTGACCGCCGCGTGCGGTGGCGACGACAAGAAGGCCGAGCCGGCCGCCGCCGCGAGTGCCGCGCCCGCCGCCGCGAGCGGGAGCGCCGCCCCCGCGGAGAGCGCCAAGCCGTCGGGCAGCGCGAAGGCGTCCGCCGCCGCCGGGAAGGGGCTGCAGTTCCAGACGGTCGCGAAGCTCACCGGTGACCTGTTCGTGAAGGACCCGCTGTGCCCGGTCGGGTCGTGGGACGACAACTCGACCGGCGTGGACGCGAAGTACCGGTCCGCGGTCGCCAACTTCAAGCAGTTCGACTGCTACAAGAAGAAGGGTGACTTCCTGCCGTCGCGCGGGCAGCAGTCCATCTTCGTGGAGTTCAAGTCGGCCAACGCGGCGAAGGCGTACGCGGAGGACCAGGCGGTGCTGTACCCGACCCTGATCGTCGGCAACACGGTCGTCGTGGCCGGCACCGGGCTGGAGAGCACCGACATGAAGGCCTACCTGAAGGCCGTGAACGACACCGCTGGCGGCACGGGCCAGATCATCGGCGGCAAGTGAATCCCCAGGCCAACCACTTAATTCAGGTCGCGTATTGACGAAGTCACCGGGGCGGGAATAGCCTCCGATGGATCTGTAAGGCAACTTCACAGATCTGGTCCTCCGACGTCACCCACCGGCGGCGGAGGACGGCTCCCGCCCGCCCCGGACCCACCCCCGACACGGGTCCTGTGCTGGCGTCCCCGCCCAGAAGGGACCCCCGTGACCCCCAACTCCAGACGCAGGATCGGTCTCGCCATCGGCGCGACCGTCCTCGCCGTCACCGGCACCACCGTGGTCGCCATGACCGCCGCGGCGGCCGCCGCCACCGGCCAGATCACCGGCTACGGCGGCAAGTGCGTCGACGTGGCCGCCGCCAGCTCCGCCAACGGCACCCAGGTCCAGCTGTACACCTGCAACGGCACCGGCGCCCAGCAGTGGACGGTCGGCGACGACGGCACGATCCGCGCCCTCGGCAAGTGCCTCGACGTCAACGCCGCCAGCACCGCCAACGGCACGAAGATCCAGATCTGGGACTGCAACGGGTCGGGCGCGCAGCAGTGGTCGAAGCAGGGCGACGGCACGCTGCGCTCGCTCGGCAAGTGCCTGGACGCGACCGGTCCCAGCTCCGCCGACGGCACCAAGCTCCAGCTGTGGGACTGCTTCGCGAGCGCCAACCAGCAGTGGACGCTCCCCGGCGGCACCACGAACCCGCCGACGAGCACCCCGCCGAACAACCCGAACAACCCGGACCTCGGTCCGAATGTGTCGGTGTTCGATCCGTCGATGTCGCAGGCGACGATTCAGAACCGGTTGAACACGGTGTTCAACCAGCAGGTGACGAACCAGTTCGGCAACGCCCGGTTCGCGTTGCTGTTCAAGCCGGGCACGTACAACGTGAACGCGAACGTCGGGTTCTTCACCCAGGTCGCCGGCCTGGGGATGAGCCCGGACTCGGTGGTGATCAACGGTGCCGTGCACGCCGAGGCGGACTGGTGGCCGGACGGGTCGCAGAACGCGACGCAGAACTT